>CAXGCE010000084.1:0-7243 GCA_964007795.1 uncultured Alphaproteobacteria bacterium
GGTTGCCGATTACGGCTTGGTAGCTGACCTGTTCAAGGCTGTACCAGAAATGGAAGAAGAGCTTAAGAAGCTGCCGCCGGCATAAAGTAGATAGGGGACACGATACTAAATTTCCCTGCTAATCATTTGGTGCAACATCCATTGAGGGGGAAAAGAGCGATGCCCCCCTGCTTATCAAGGGTTAAGTAATGATCCAGACTATTGGAATTATTGGCGCGGGTCAGATGGGCAACGGAATTGCCCATGTTCTGGCCGTCGCCGGATACGACATCCTGTTGACCGACACCTCTAATTCACAGATGCAAAAGGCGCTGAAGGCAATCGGAAATAATCTCAGCCGGCAGGTTAGCCGCGGCCACCTGGAACAGGTGGAGGCCACGGATGCCCTTGCTCGTATTCAGACCGTGGCCGGCCTTCCGGAACTGGCCCATGCAGAATTAGTGGTGGAAGCCGCCACGGAGGACGAGGATATAAAGAGAGAGATCTTGTCGGATCTTGGCGAAGTCCTTAACTCGGACGCCCTGATCTGCACTAATACCTCGTCCATTTCCATCACCCGCCTGGCCTCCGTCTCCGGTCGACCGGAGAAGTTTATGGGTATGCATTTCATGAACCCGGTGCCGGTCATGGAACTAGTGGAGCTGATTCGTGGCATCGCCACGGATGAAGAAACCTTCAATAAAGTGCGCGAAGTGGTGCTAAAAGCGGGCAAGGTTCCCACTAACTCAGAAGATTTCCCCGCCTTTATCGTGAACCGTATTCTTATGCCTATGGTTAACGAGGCGGTCTACACTCTATACGAAGGCGTGGGCACCGTGGAAGGTATCGACAGCTCCATGCGTCTTGGCGCCAATCATCGTATGGGCCCGCTGGAACTGGCTGACTTCATCGGCCTGGACACCTGTCTATCCATCATGCAGGTACTCTACGAAGGATTGGCCGACTCTAAATACCGCCCCTGCCCTTTGCTGGTGAAATACGTCGAAGCTGGCTGGATAGGCCGCAAGGCTGAACGAGGCTTCTACGACTATCGCGGCGAAAAACCCGTACCGACGCGTTAGAGGCCCCTAGGATGTAGCTGACGATCTGGGCGGATGTTGCGACAATCGACCGTCGACACTAACGCCCTTTCCCATGAGTTCCGATATTTCTGGATCGGAATAACCGGCCTCGCGAAGAATTTCTACACTGTTTTCGCCCAAGGCCACAGGCAAGGAGTGGATTTCCGCAGGTGTCTTGGAGAATTTCACTGGAGGCACGGTCAGTCTAATCATGCCTTCCGTGGGATGATTGTACGATCGGAACAGTCCAACTGCCTGCAAATGGGGATCGTCGGCCAGCTCACCCATGGGTGTCGCCTTACCATAAGGCACATCGGCCTTTTCAAGGGCGGCTAACAGGTCGTCGGTCTTCCAATCACGCACCAATGCCGCTACCAGTTCATAAAGTTCTCCTATTTTCTCGCTACGGGTTTTGGGATCGGTGACCCTGACGTCGTTCCGTAAATCCTCCCGCCCCATCGCCACCAAAAACGACTGCCATTGTTTGGTATTGTATGGCAGGACACAAACATAGCCGTCAGTCGTGGCGAAAGGCCGGCGGTATTCGACCATGGAGCGTTCATAACCTGCCGGTCCCAAGGGTGGCTCGAAGGTCTCCCCTGCCTGATGTTCCACAAGGTTGAAGCCTACCATGGATTCATACATTGGCACCTCGACCAATTGCCCCTTACCGGTCTTCAAGCGGCTGAACAAGGCGGCGATAATAGCGTGGACAGCCACCTGACTGCAGATCTTGTCGCAGACAGCGGCGTTGATAAACTGTGGTGGCCCTTCGCGCCCGCCCTGCATGTCCGCCATGCCTGATACGCCTTGGATGATGTCATCGTACGCGGGGCGTTTGGCATAGGGGCCTGACTGGCCAAAACCCACCAGGGCACCATAAACGATGTCCGGGTTCGCCGTCCGGCAATCTTCATAGCCTAGACCGAGGCGCTCCATGGCCGCAGGCCGAATAGAGGTGACCAATGCGGCTGACTTTTCTACCAGTTTCAGACAGGCTTTCCGCCCATCGTCAGTCTTCAAGTCAAGCACGATGCAACGCTTATTTCGGTTCGCCATCAGAAAAAATGGTCCCATGCCAGCATTGCGGAATGGTGCGATACCGCGCGTGATATCGCCTTCCTTAGACTCAACTTTGATGATCTCGGCGCCATAATCACCCAAAATTTGGCAGGCATAGGGACCATAACCCACCGTGGTCAGGTCCAATATCCGCACTCCATCAAGTGGTCCCGCCATCCATCTTCTCCATTTGGAATTCTGCGAGCCCAAGTGAGTCCGCGCTTCAGGAAACGCTTTCTAACCCATCGTTCCTGTCGTCGCCAAGAAATATGGCTGTCCGCCGCCGCCCAGAGTTCAAATGGCAACCTACCGCGGAGGTTGCCGGACTTTTCCGGTCAAGAAACCTGCCGCAGACTTAGCGATAGTTTGTCTCAGGCTCGCGTATCTGGCCACGGAGGATTCGGCGAAAGCATCACTGATGAGGGCAGGCAAATACTCCGGGTATGGGCTTGCTTCAAGAATATTGCTCGCTTCCCATGGCCGTAGTTGTATTGCGGCGAGCCCTTCGACCAATGACGTTCTTTTGCCACCGCGGGGACACCCCGGCACCAACCAGGTCGCCGAATTCGGGATGGGCCATATGTTTTGTGTCAACAGCCTTTGGTCTGCCCAGGTGTGGGGTATGGGCACCGCCGATATTGGCCGATACTGTCGCTATCCAATTTATCACGCTGAAATCGTTTTTGAAAATTACACCGGCCGGACCGGAATCAATGGACATCGTAATCCATGGGCGCCAGTTCCTCCGCCGTACGGTTGGCAAAGTCGATTTCCCAAACCCGCTCCATGGACCTCATCTGTGCAGCTTCCAGCGCAGTGAGTTCTGCATCCAGGTCAATAGTCAGGCAATGCCCGTTTTTAACCACGAGCCGGCCGTCCACATAGACATCGCGCACCGCGCGTTCAGCGGCTAAGTATAGCAAGCTGCGTAGCGGCTCGCGCTTCGGTCGCATTGCTGGGTGTTTTAGGTCCACTAGGACAATATCCGCCTTGGCCCCCACGGCGGAGGCGACCGATGTCGTTCCGGCGTAGGCCCCTTGTCCCACCGATTGTGGCGGCAGGATGCCGCCGTTAATGTAGTTGATCCGTCCCAAGACAAAAATCAGATGCAACCGGAACCGGTTTGAATCGGCGCTCATGATGCCTCCGCAATTGCGGAGTTGAAATCCCGCACCGCGGCAGCGGGGCCCCGAGGATGGTTCCAGACACCGGCCACGACAGACAGAAAATCCGCACCGGCCACCACGAGGGGGCGACAATTGTCCACCGTGATTCCGCCGATAGCCACACAGGGGATCTCGAACAACTCCGACCACCAGCGCAAGATTTCTGCATCCACCATCGATTTTGCCTGTTTCGTATCCGTGGCGAAAAACGCTCCAAAGGCAACGTAGTCAGCCCCAGCCTCCCCCGCCTCCATCGCTAAATGCCGAGAATTATGGCAGGTCACGCCTACGATTTGATCGGCACCCAAAATAGAACGCGCCTGAGCATAAGGGATGTCTTGCTGGCCCACGTGACAGCCATCTGCGCCCAGCTCAGCCGCCAGGTCGGGTCGGTCATTGATCAGAAATGACACATCATATTTCTGAGTGATGGGCATCAACACATCCACTGCCTGGCGAATGACATCATCGTCGACGTCCTTCAGGCGCAACTGCAAGCAGGCCACATCCCCCTCACCCAGAGCGGCCCGCAAGTGCTCGGCAAATGCCGCGGGATCTAATTTCGGGGGGGTAATTAGGTACAGACGGCAGCGCCCCGTTTCCTCACTCATCCAACAATCATCCAATTGTCATGGGACATAGGCCGCAGCAATAGTCCCATATACCTCGGCAAATCAAGAGCTGCCAAGAACAGACCGGCATAGATCCACAATCTCCAACACGTCCGGTCCAGGATCGAACGCCTTGGGCGGGCGGGCTAGAACTTCACCGCCATAGGCCTGAGCAATTTGCCGGATCTTCGCCCGTACGCTGTCCCGACCCATCAGTACCAGATGGCGCCAACCAATTTGCAACGCCATCTGTGCCAGCGCGCTGTCGTGACCACAATCCAATAGGGCTGTTGCCTCCGCTTGGGGGTAACGGTCGCGTGCGGCCCGCACCATAGCCCAATAAAAACTAGGACCTCCATACCTCGCTGCGCCTGGCGCCGTCAGCAGAGTAACGTGACAGGACAAGTCAGCCGCAGCCTCCAGGCTGCATTCGGCTTGCCGCCGATTGTGAAATATGATTGCGGACATGGCAGAGTCATAGTCCGAATGTATGCTAAATTTCCAGGGCCTTGATCCCCGGCAAAACCTTACCTTCCAGCCACTCTAGGAATGCACCACCGGCTGTGGACACATAGGTGAAATCATCCGCCGCCCCGGCATGATATAGAGCCGCCACAGTATCCCCGCCGCCAGCGACGGAGGTCAAATTGCCCGCCTTGGTCTGTGCCGCCGCCGCTTGGGCCACCTTCACTGTACCCTCATCAAAGGGTGATATCTCAAACGCACCCATAGGACCGTTCCACAATAAGGTCCTGCAACTGGCCAGCCGGACCGTCAAATCGCGCACGCTAGCCGGGCCCACATCCAGGATCATCATACTGTCGGGCACTTTCTCCACCGGCACGGTAGCGCAGTCCGCCCCGGCTTCAAATGCCTGAGCCAACACCACATCGACAGGCAGAACAATTTCGCAACCGGCAGCCTGTGCATCGGACAAGATGTCCTGCGCCGTATTAGCCAGTTCTTCTTGGCACAAAGATGCGCCCACGCCGAGACCCTTAGCGAACAGAAAGGTATTTGCCATACCGCCGCCAATGATCAGTTGATCCACTTTATCCAGCAGGTTACCCAGGACGGCCAATTTGCTCGACACCTTGGCACCACCGATCAGAGCTGCAACGGGCCGTTTAGGGTTTGCCAAGGCTAATTCCAAGGCCTCAATTTCCGCTCGCATAGAACGCCCCGCCGCCGACGGCAATAGATGTGCCAGTGCTTCGGTTGAAGCATGGGACCGGTGGGCGCAGGAAAAGGCGTCGTTCACGTAAATGTCGCCCAAGGCCGCCAGTCGTTTGGCAAATTCAATTGCGTTGGCCTCTTCACCGGGGTCAAAACGCACGTTTTCCAGTAACAGGACGTCGCCATTGGCCATATTCCCCACCAGATCCATGGCGTCGTCCAAGGTCGAGAAGGCTACGGCACGGTCCAGGACCTCACTCAGCAGTCCAACCAACGGCGCCAGAGACATCTCGGACACCACTTGTCCCTTGGGCTGGCCAAAATGGGACAACACAATCACTTTCGCGCCCTTATCCGCCAGTTCGGCCAACGTGGGTGCAGTACGGTTGATGCGGGTTTTATTACTGACTTGGCCGTCTCGCATCGGGACGTTCAAATCAACCCGCACCAGAACCTTAGCACCGGGAAGAACCAGATCATCCAAGACCCGCACGGCCGTTGCCAGCTAAAGCTTGGCCAGAGCGACGGCGGTGTCGCTCATCCGGTTCGAGAAGCCCCATTCATTGTCATACCAAGCCAAGACACGCACGAAGCGGCCGTCGATCACCTGTGTCTGGGTCAAATCAAAGGTGGAGGAGGACGGGTTGTGATTGTAGTCGATCGACACCGTCGGTACCGCCGATGTTGCCAGAACCCCTTTCAGTTTGCCATTGGCGGCCTTGACGATAGCGGCGTTGACAGCCTCCGCCGTGGTCTTTTTCTTACTGCGGAATTTGAAATCAACCACAGAGACATTCGGCGTCGGCACCCGAATCGAAGTGCCGTCTAGCTTACCCGCCAATTCTGGCAGAACCAGACCAACCGCCTTGGCGGCACCGGTTGAGGTGGGGATCATGGACATGACGGCGGACCGGGCCCGGCGCAGGTCGCCATGCAAGGTATCCAACACCGGTTGATCACCGGTGAAGGCATGGATCGTCGTCATATAACCATGTTCAATGCCCATGGCCTTATTCAGAACGAAAGCAATTGGGGCTAGGCAGTTGGTGGTGCAGGAAGCGTTTGAGACCACTTTGTGAGACTTGCGCATCTTCTTGTGGTTAACGCCATAGACCACTGTGATGTCCGCGTCGCTAGAAGGAGCAGAGATCAAAACCTTTTTGGCTCCAGCGGCCAAATGGGCCGACGCCTTATCCTTGGCGGTGAATATGCCGGTGCACTCCAAGGCCACTTCAACTCCCAGTTTTTCCCAGGGCAGATTGGCTGGATCACGCTCTGCCGTGACCAAAATGTTTCCCTTGCCAATGTTCATGCCAGTCTTGGTAGTCTTAACCTTGCCGGGAAAGGAACCGTGCACAGAATCAAAACGAAGCAGATGCGCATTGGTTTCAATGGGACCCAAGTCGTTTACGCCAACCACCTGAATATCCTTGCGCCCAGATTCCGAGATGGCGCGCAGCACCAGGCGGCCAATGCGGCCAAATCCGTTGATCCCCACACGAACAACCATTGTGTTCTCCTATCAGCACTATTGTTTCGCTAATTTTGTCTTGGCCGTATCAGCCACGACTTCCGCAGTAATGCCAAAATGCTTAAATAAATCCTTCGCTGCGGCCGACGCGCCATAACCCGCCATACCTACAAATCCGCCGGTTGAACCCAAATACCGGTCCCAGCCCATAGATATCGCCGCCTCTATGCCGATACGAACCGTTTCCGGCCTCAGGGTTTCCTGTCGGTAGAATTCGTCTTGTTCCTCAAACAATTCCCAGCACGGCATGGAGACCACACGGGTCGGTATATCGGCGCTTTGCAATTGATTTCGC
Organism: uncultured Alphaproteobacteria bacterium; assembly: GCA_964007795.1. Classification (GTDB taxonomy): domain Bacteria; phylum Pseudomonadota; class Alphaproteobacteria. The sequence goes on from CAXGCE010000084.1 coordinate 6,903, forward strand.
GCCGCCACTGCGATGGAGACTTCCGAGCCCGTCGCCAGCAAGGTCACTTGCGCCTCGCCGTCGGCGGCAATCAATTCGTAGGCACCTTTAGCACAGACATTATCGTCCTGATAATCGAGCCGCAGCGCGGGCACCGCTTGCCGAGTTAAAACCATAGCCGAGGGCCGGTCCTTGGCCGTCACCGCCAATTCCCAACATTCCGCAACTTCCATGGCATCGGCAGGACGAAAAACATTAAGGTTGGGCATGGCGCGCAGGGCCGCCAAATGCTCTACCGGTTGATGGGTCGGGCCATCCTCGCCCAAACCGATGGAATCATGGGTTAGAACATATATTGCCCG
>CAXGCE010000085.1:0-7241 GCA_964007795.1 uncultured Alphaproteobacteria bacterium
CACTTCCGTCATTGAAGCATTGTAGTGATGGAAAATTCCTTTATCAGCCGTGCCGTCGGTGGCGGCCAAAAAAAGGGGCCATTGAAGTCAACGTGCTAAAGATGGAGGAAGCGGATCCGCCCATAAATATGGATCTCTATACAGCAACTTGAGAGCGTTCTTCCCGCACCAGCAACATAAGCAGCAGGCCTAATATTAAGAATACCAAAATGACCGCCACTCCGTACCGCTGGCTTTGCGCAAATCCAGTTATGCCGGCAACAGCAAATGGGGCGATAAAGGCCGTGGCCTTCCCACTCAACGCATAGAGACCGTAAAATTCGCCAATTTTCTCAACTGGCGCCAAACGGGAAATCATCGTCCGTGAAGCAGCCTGTGCCGGTCCGCCAAAAACGCCTATCATTATGCCGAAGAGCAGGAATAATTGTTCTGAAAGAGTCGTAAACATGCCTTCTTCTGGCGCGTTTTGGGCATAATGAATAAAAAACAACACCGTGTCCCTCCGGTTGTCGGTACCCAGTCCTTCAACGGCGATAGAAACTACTCCTAAAGTAGCAATGATGAGGCCAACTACCGCGAAGAGGATGGTCCGTTTCGAGCCAATCCTGTCGTCAAGCCAGCCACCAGCCACGGCACCCACAGCAGCGAAGATGGTCAGGATGATGCCAAAAATTCCTAGATTGGTCGTTGTCCAACCAAAACTTCCTGCAGCATAAATGCCGCCGAATGCAAATACGGCGGACAGACCATCGAAATAGGCCATGCGCGCCAACAGAAACAGCATGACATTGCGATAGTGGCGCACCTCCCGCAAGGTGCCAACCAGATGACGCAAGCCCTTGCGCGCCGCCTGTCGCCGGCCGATGCCACTGGGCGTTGCGTCCGGCGTGAATAGCAGCAGAGGCAGCACAAAGATAATCATCCAAACCGCCGAAAACGGACCGACCACACGATCATGTTCGTGACTTGCCTTGTCCAGACCGAACAAGGGCACATCGGGCAGGCTGAAACCGCCCAAAATAAACCCCAATGAGATCAATCCACCCAGATATCCCAGGGCCCAGGCCCGCCCCGACAGGCGGCCCAAACGGGATCGAGCCGCAAGTCCCGGCAACATGGCGTTGTTGAAAACGGTGGCGAATTCCGCCCCCAGGCTAGCCATCACAACAAGTCCGATGATCCAAACCAGATCCCCGCCTGAGGCGCCCGGCATAGCCAGCCACAGTCCTGCGCATGCGGCGACGCAAATCAACTGAAAACAGACAATCCACGGCTTGCGCGGTCCGGCAGCATCAGCTATGGCACCCATCACGGGGCTCAACAGTGCGATGCAGAGCCCAGCGATTGCCTGACCGTAGCCCCACAATTCCTGGCCCCGCACGGCATCGCCAACTACGTGCAAGGTAAAATATGGGGCGAAAATGAAGGTAGTAACGAGAGTGAAATAGGGCTGGTTGGCCCAGTCGAACAAAGCCCAACTAAACTGACCCAGTCGTGATGCTGGCACAGTACCAGTAATGGTCACGCTGTCATCGCCATCCGAAACTGTGAGTGCCATTCAAGCGCTCTCCCAACTGAGCTACAACTTCATCACCAGACCCGCCATAGAAATTCAGCAGATTTCCTCGACCCATCCCTTAAATCATGGCTCCCATCACGATTTGGGTTGAGCCTAAATTATAGCACATACAGGTATCTTGCCGTGACCGTATTGTTAGTAAAACACCGTCTTCAATCCAATAATTTAGGAAGTAATTAGCAAATTGCGGCGGCCCGCTAAGTCAGCACGGTCCCTGGCAATATAGCTGTACCACGTAGGAAGTCCTCTGCCCCCATGGCCTCCTTACCGGGTCGCTGCAAACGGAGCAGTCGGAGGCTTCCATTCCCACACGATACTAAAAGTTGATCATCCAAAACCGTGCCTGGCGGTCGCTTTGTGTTTTCGGCCAAGGGTTCTGCCAAAAGGATCTTAATCCGCTCGTCTTTCCATTGGCACCACATGCCGGGTAAGGGCGAAACGCTACGAATTAGGCGATCGAGTTCTACCGACGACAGGCGCCATTCAATGCGCGCGTCAACCTTTTCAATTTTGCTCGCGTAAGTAATGCCCGTTTCTGGCTGGGCCTTTGCCGTTAAGGTTCCTGCACCCACACCACGTAGGGCCTCCAGCATCAGCGGCGCCCCCAACGCGGCCAAGTCGTCGTGTAAATCACCCGCCGTGTCAGTGGGGCAAATTTTTCGCTCGATCCGCAACAATTCCGGGCCCGTGTCAAGCCCTTTATCCATAAGCATAATACAGACACCTGTGACATCATCGCCGGCCATGATGGCTCGCTGAATGGGCGCCGCACCTCGCCAGCGGGGTAATAGCGAGCCATGTAAGTTAAAACATCCCAAGCGCGGCGCTGTTAGGATCGGTTTGGGCAGAATCAATCCATAAGCGACGACCACCGCCACATCCGCGCCTAGGTCCGCAAATTCTCCCTGTACTTCGCCACCTTTCAGGCTGACGGGCGTATAAACAGGAATATTATGATTCTCGGCTGCTTGATGAACGGCCGAGGGGCGCAACCTTTTGCCCCGCCCGGCCTGACGCGGCGGCTGTGTATATACAGCGATGACATCGAAGTCTGGTGCCGCCATTAGAGCCTGCAGCGTCGGCACGGCGAAATCCGGCGTACCGAGAAACACCGTGCTCAAGTTCGCCATCAGTCGTTAACCTTTTGCCGCCGCGCCTTTTCCAACTTGCGCAGGATCATGCTGCGTTTCACAGCTGACAGGTGGTCCACAAACAGCCGCCCCAGCAAATGATCCATCTCATGCTGAATACACCGTGACAGGAGGCCGTCGGCCCGAATTTGCTGTTGCGCACCGTCATAATCAAGATAATCCAGGACGATAGTTGCGGGCCGCGGCAAATCAGCGAACTGGTCAGGTAGGGACAAACAACCTTCGCTAAAAGTCTGAACCTCATTGGAATATTCTATGATTTTTGGATTCGCTAGGAACAACGGCGCATTATCCTCATCGTCACGGCTTACATCCACGGTGATCAGGCACTTTGGCACGCCCACTTGAACGGCAGACAGACCGATGCCTGGCGCTGCGTGCATAGTTTCCAGCATGTCGTCGAGTAATTTACGAACATCATCGTCCACCGCTTCGACCGGCGTCGATTTTACCTTCAACCGTCGGTCTGGTGCGGTGATAATGGGCAAGACAGCCATGATTCGTTTGCTGCTGTTTGGATCATCAGGTCAGAATTCGGCCCTTTAGGTAATATGCCCCCGAAACCAGGTCAAGTTCGACCAGGCAGAAAATTTGAAAGGATCGCGGCATGGATATTCTGATAGGCGCCCTGGCCACCGCCACATTGATGTTGATTGCCGTTGCTATGGCCTTTTTGCTGTGGCAAAGGCGGAGGCCCAGCCCAAATTCCGAGAGCTTAGACGCCCTGGCCGCCACAGCGGCGTCGCTGGTCACGGCGCAGGCTGACTTGGGTGGGCGACTGAGTCAGATGTCAGAACAATCAGCCGCGGAGCGGGCGGAACTGCTGCGCACTTTGCAGGAACGCCTGGATGGGGTTAGCAAACGCATGGGCGAAAGCCTGGAGAAATCAGCGACGAAGACCGCATCCTCCCTCGGCGAATTGGGCAAGCACCTGAACGTGATCGACCAGGCGCAAAAGAACATCTCTGACCTGGCAGGCCAAGTTGTCGGACTGCAGGATATTCTCGACAACAAACAGACCCGCGGAGCATTTGGCGAAGTTCAGTTGGAAAATCTAGTGACCTCAATTCTACCCCCTTCTGCCTATGATTTTCAGGCTTCACTGTCCAACCAGCGGCGGGTCGACTGTCTGATCCAACTGCCCCAACCACCGGGACCTATCGCCGTTGACGCCAAATTCCCGTTGGAAAGCTATCATGCCCTGCGCAATGCCGAAGACGACAATCAGTTGAAGGCGGCACAACGCGCCTTCCGCACGGCAATCCGTAAACACGTCAAGGATATCCAGGAACGTTATATTCTGCCCGGCGAAACCGCAGACAGCGCCTTGATGTTTTTGCCGTCCGAGGCGGTTTATGCGGAACTGCACGCCAATTTCCCCGAAACTGTTGAACAGTCTTACCGCGCCCGCGTTTGGATCGTATCGCCGACCACCCTGATGGCCACCCTGAACACAGTGCGTGCGGTGCTAAAGGATGCCCGCATGAGGGAGCAGGCCGGCGTAATTCAGATCGAAGTGCAGAAGTTGCTGGACGATGTGAGACGTCTGGACGACCGCACCCAAAAACTACAAAGCCATTTCGGTCAGGCTGGCAAGGATCTAGAGCTAATCGCCACCTCAACAAAGAAGATCACACACCGTGCAGAGAAAATTGAGGACGTTCAGTTGGCGGAGACGGAGGCTGATGTGCTTGAACCGGCATCCCAAGAACAAGACCGGCAAAGTGCGGACATTGTCGATTTACCGAAGCGAGGGGCCTAACTAAACCTCTGTGAAACCACCATCATGTTCGTCCACTAGGACAAGGGTGAGAGTATTAATATACCCGCCCTCGAAGTGTTCGCGAATTGCACCCCGCCCGGGACAGGGCTAACGTACACCGTACGGGGCGGCGCATTAGGGTGCCGACAGAACCCCGAAAAGGGGTAACGCGTCATGACTGAAGCCATTCGACCATTCCAGCTGTCCATTCCCGAAAGTGATTTGGAAGATTTGCGCCACCGCCTGACCGCTACCCGATGGCCCGACGCGGAGACCCCCGACGATTGGAGCCAGGGCATTCCCTTGTCATATATGCAGGAGATTTGCCGGTATTGGGCCAACGACTACGACTGGCGGCCCTGTGAAGAGTTGCTGAACGGATGGGAGCAGTTCCAGACAGTGATTGACGGTGTGGATATTCATTTCCTGCACGTCAAATCGCCACACTCGGAGGCCTTGCCTCTACTGATCACCCATGGCTGGCCTGGTTCCGTGCTGGAATTTCGCCATGTAATCGGCCCGCTGACGGACCCCGTTGCGCACGGCGGAAAAGCGGAGGATGCCTTTCATGTCATTGCACCGTCGCTGCCGGGCTATGGCTATTCGGGCAAACCCTCCTCGCCAGGTTGGTCAGTCAACAAAATCGCCGATGCCTGGGGTCAGTTGATGGCCCGCTTAGGGTACGATAAATATGTCGCCCAGGGGGGCGACTGGGGCAGCATTATTACCCGACAAGTGGGCGTAAGAGACGACACCCATTGCATCGGCATCCACCTGAACATGATTTCTGTCCGGCCTGATCCTGACACCATGGGCGATTTGACGGAATTCGAGAAAAAGGCCCTGGCGGCGGCGAAACACTATAAAGATTGGGATTCCGGCTATTCTAAGCAGCAATCCACGCGACCCCAGACTTTGGGATACGCTCTGGCTGACAGCCCACTGGGACAAGCAGCCTGGATTATTGAGAAATTCTGGGCTTGGACCGACTGTGACGGACATCCCGAAAACGCAATCCGGCGGGATGATATGCTGGATAATGTCATGGTTTACTGGTTGACGAATTCAGCTGCATCATCCGCTCGCTTGTATTGGGAAAGCTTCGGCAAAATCCGCCACGATACCGTCAAGGTACCTGTAGGCTGCAGCCTGTTCCCGAAGGAGATTTTTTCCGCCTCGCGCCGCTGGTCGGAAAAGACATTCGAGAACATTGTCCACTGGAATGAATTGGACAAAGGCGGGCATTTCGCGGCCATGGAACAGCCCGAGATATTTGTCGACGAATTACGCACCTGCTTTCGGGCAGTTCGTTAGCAGCCAGCATGGCGCCGACCAAGTCTTCGGCCTCGGTGCCGGTGATCATACCGGCGATATTGATCATGGCATCGGGCACGTCGATCCTATCGACGGACCTATACGCTCCATCTTTACCTCATTTGCAGGATGCCTACGGGACAGACGCCGGTCGGGTACAATTGACCATGACCCTGAATTTGGTTGCCTATGCCGTGGCACAGCTATTTTACGGCCCACTGTCGGATCGGATCGGCCGGCGCCCAGTACTTCTGGCCGGCATGATCGGCTTCGCACTCGCCTCCATATTGTGCTCCGTCGCCGGGTCTATTGACACCTTGATTGTGGCTCGCATCCTCCAGGGTCTGACCGCCTGTGCCGAAGCGGTCGTCGGCTACGCAGTCATTCGGGAACTCTATGACGAAGCCGGCGCTGTCCGGGTTTTTGCCGCATATGGAATGGCGATTGCCTTGGCTCCGGCGGTGGGGCCAATTATCGGCGGACATATGCACGTTTGGTTCGGTTGGCGCTCCAATTTCGTACTGCTGACGGTCATCATCGTAGTGGTTATATTACTGGTATGGCGTCTATTGCCAGAGACCCTGGCCAAACCCGATCGGGGCGCCCTACGCCCTCGCCGCCTGTTGGGGGGTTATTACACCCTGCTTACCGATGGGCCTTTCATGGCCTACACATTGATCATGTCCTTGGTCTTGGGCGGACTGTTCGCCATAATCGCCGCCTTCCCCTTCATCTTCATCGAACGCATGGGCATCCCAACGGAACACTATGGCTACTACTATGCCTTCGTCGTGCTCGCTTTCTTTTTCGGATCATTGGCCGTCAATCGGGTGGCCGACCGGTTCACATCGGATCAAATGCTCGTTGCAGGATTGGCTTTGGGCGTGTTAGGCCAACTGGCTCTCGTTGCGATAGTCGCCTTTGGATGGGAGGACCCCATCGCGATGATAGCGACCCAATGCTTCTTTGCCTTTGGTCTGGGTCTGATATTCGCCACGGCGCCGGTTCGGGCTTTCGATGTCTGCCGCGCTGGACATGGCTATGCCGCCGCCATGCTAGGCGCCCTGCCCATGGCCGGAGGCGGCCTGAGTACGTTCTGCGTTGTCTTGACCCACGATGGCACGGCTTGGCCCATCGCTATAATTTTGCTTGCCAATAACACGATTGCTTGCGCGCTCTATCTCTTGGTCAAACCTTGGCGGGTCCGCCCCGGTAGCGCTTAGAAATTGTCGCCGACGCCAAAGCCGGTAATCCAGGGATCCAGGAGCAGCGCCGGTCAGAACACCTATATCTCACAACCCTACGACCAAATCGGTGGCGTCCTTCGCATACCTGGCTAGCACCGTAAGATCGGTGAACATGGCAAGTCCAAGGTTTGGAAATTGGCCCTGAAACGCCGTTGTATCCTCCTCAAATATTCGTAAATCGTACTAAA
>CAXGCE010000086.1:0-7231 GCA_964007795.1 uncultured Alphaproteobacteria bacterium
TATCGATATATTTGGCCTTTAACTCCCTAAACGGACCCATGTGGAAGTTGGCACAATGCGAGCAGGTCATGGAGGCGTATTCGACAATGGTAACCGGCGCATCCTTCGCGCCCAATTCCATATCGCCTACGGCATATCCAGGCTCGCCAGCCTCCACGGGACCACCCCCAGGAAGCGAAACCAGTAATAACACAAAAACTAGCCATAATACCCTAATTTGGGTCATTATACCCCCTAACCACAAGATATGGTGTTAATTATAGGCTCAGCACCACGACGCCACAAGCCTTGTCAAGACCCCCTTGACACGACATTGGGGCGAAATTGAGACAGTCAAAGCCCAGAATTGTCGGATTTTGGCGGTTTATCGCGCCGTCTCAAGATACTTGCACCCAGCCGCTCCAGGGCATCGCGCAACTCGACGTTTCTGGTCGACGACGTATGCCGCGCCAGGGCAGCCGATTCGGCGTGGGTTAGGGTTCTTGCTGCCTCCTCTTGGGCCTTTTCCGGTTCCGGCAGGGGACCCTGAACCAGTTTCAAGCGATCCACGGCGCGATAGCCATAGAAGGCATTGATCCGTTCCAAAACCACCGGCGTCTTGTGTTGCAGTTCCAACGCGGCCGAGCCGTCGACGCGAATGTGCAGGATGGCGCCAGCTACATCGCCGCGCCGCTGTTGCAGCTTTTCCGGGACTGTCAAGGCGGCCAACCCCGGACCCACGATATCAGGCCAGCGTGCGAGGACATCCCACTCGCCAAATCCGCGCCGGCGAAGAGCGTTGGCCGCAGCCCGGCGCAAAATGCTGCCAGCAGGGATAGGTTTATTGTTAAAGCGGCGTTGATTCATGATGGACATCTTGCGATAGAATCCGGCAGACGTCATCCTGTAAGCATATCAACCAGCAAAAAATATCGGTGAAGATTGACCGGACCCAGCACAAAAAACCTGTTGCATTGGTACGAACGTCACCACCGCAGGCTGCCGTGGCGGGCCCCGCCGGGTGAGTTAGCGGATCCATATAGCGTCTGGCTGTCGGAAATCATGCTGCAACAGACCGTGGTGAAGACCGTAATTCCCTACTATCGCTTCTTCCTAACGAGGTGGCCCACGGTTAGGGATTTAGCCAAGGCAAACCTGGATCACGTGCTGCATGCTTGGCAAGGACTGGGTTATTACGCCCGCGCCCGCAATATGTACAAATGCGCTAAATTGGTATCAAACGAATTTGGCGGCATCTTTCCGGATACGGAAGACGGCCTGCTTCAGTTGCCAGGAATCGGCCCTTATACAGCCGCTGCAATAGCGGCCATTGCGTTTGGCCGCAAGACTTCACCGGTAGACGGAAATATCGAACGGGTCATGTCTCGTCTGTTCGCCGTTGAAGATTTTCTGCCGGCTGCAAAACCCCGCCTGCGCAAGCTTGCTGGAAGCTTGACGCCGGACCAGGGGGCGGGCGATCACGCTCAAGCGTTGATGGACTTAGGCGCCACCATTTGTCTGTCACGCACACCCCATTGTGACCTCTGCCCTTTGAATGCCGACTGCCGCGGGTTGAAGCAGGGAATTGCTGCAGAACTGCCCCGCCGTGGGCCCAAAGTAGAACGACCAACCCGCTACGGCGTTGCCTTTTGCCTGTTGGATGATCAAGGCCGGATTTTGCTGCGCCGTCGACCTGAGGAGGGTTTGCTGGGTGGGATGATGGAAGTGCCTTCGACGCCATGGCGGGATAACCGATGGCGCCAGAACCAAATAGCCATTCACGCTCCCCTTGAAATCCAATGGCGGAAGATGTCAGAAAATGTGATGCACACGTTCACGCACTTTGGCCTGGAATTGACCATTATGACTGGCTCAGGCTGGCGGGCAGCGCAGGCAGACGAAGTCTGGCAACCAGCCGACGCCCTCGGCGACCTAGCCTTGCCGACGGTGATGAAAAAGGTTTTGCGAAAGGCTCTGTAATTAATTCAACTCGGCCCGGAGCTTTTGGCGCAGCATGTCGATGGGAAACAATTTGCCCTTTTCCTCGAAGCACCAAAATGTCCAGCCATTGCACGCGGGCGAACCCTGAACGGCGGCAGCGACCTGGTGAATAGAACCACGCGTGCGGTTGGCGACTAGACTGCCGTCGGCCCGCACAGAGGCGGCATACCGCCGCCGCGCATCGTAAAGTTGTGAGCCAGGTCTCAGCATACCCCGTTCTACCAGCCAACCGAAGGGTATGCGCTGCAGTGTCCGTTTTGACGGCGTGACATCCAGGTCTTCCGCACCTATGCGCTCTATGACGGCGATGCGATTGCGGGCAAGCTCCACATAACCCGGTTCGGCGTCGATACCAATGAAATCCCGGCCAAGATGCTTGGCGACGGCGCCCGTGGTACCGGTGCCGAAAAATGGATCAAGCACAAGATCGCCAGGGTTCGTGCTGGCGAGAAGAATTCTGTGCAACAAAGCTTCCGGCTTTTGCGTCGGATGGGCCTTTTCGCCATTCTTCTTCAATCTTTCGCCACCCGTGCAAATCGGCAAATGCCAGTCACTGCGCATTTGCAGGTCCTCGTTTAAAGCCTTCATGGCTTCGTAGTTGAAGGTATAGCCCCGGCCATTAGGGGACGGCGTGCACCAGATCATGGTTTCGTGGGCGTTGGTAAAACGTTTGCCGCGGAAATTAGGCATGGGATTGGTCTTGCGCCAAATGATGTCATTCAGGATCCAGAAGCCGAGGTCCTGCAGTATGGCGCCGACACGGAAAATGTTATGATAGCTACCGATTACCCACAAGCTGCCTTTGGGCTTAAGCACGCGATGTACTTCTGCCAACCAAGCATTCGTAAAGGCGTCATAGCTGGCAAAATCCTTGAAACGGTCCCAGGCGTTGTCAACGCCAGCAACGCGGCTGTTATTGGGGCGGTGCAGATCGCCGCTTAACTGTAAATTGTAAGGGGGATCGGCGAAAACCATATCGACACTAGCGTCAGGCATGACGGCCATCACCTGGACGCTGTCGCCCAAGTGAATACTGTTTCGTTCAAATTTGCTGTGCTTGCTCATGACGGCGGCGCATCCTGATGGAGCGCGAATCACACGTCAACTTGTATTTTTGTGTGAAGTCAGCCGCTTACGGGATCTCTCAGTAGCTTTTGGATAGGTGCAAAGCTGCTCCTGTGCATTTCGTTCGGACCCAATCGGGCCAAACCGTCCCGGTGTTCTGCGGTGCCGTAACCAGCATTTCGTTCCCAGCCAAAGCCGGGATATTGTTTTGCCAGAGCCGTCATCTCCCGATCCCGAGTCACTTTTGCGATGATGGAAGCAGCTGCGATCGATAGACAACGGCCATCGCCCTTGATCAAACATTCGACCCCACAAGGCAGATCAGGCGCCCGGTTGCCGTCCACCAAGGCATGGCGCGGAGCCTGGTTCAAGTTCGCTACGGCCCGTCGCATGGCCCACATGGTCGCCGCCAGAATATTCAGTTCATCGATCTCCGCCACGTCTGCTTTGCCGATACCGACCAAGGCGTTGGACATGATTTGGTTATACAAGGCGTCACGGCGCTGTCTGCTGAGTACCTTGGAATCGGCAAGACCCATTGGAATTTGTCCTGGTGTTAGTATCACCGCCGCCGCTACGACCGGTCCGGCCCACGGTCCCCGGCCCGCCTCGTCAATTCCACAGACCGGATCCAGACCCCGGGCGCGCGCCACCGCCTCGAACGCAAAGTCCGGTTGGGGCCTAGTCTTTGCCATCGCCGTCGTCTTCCATGCAGGGATCTTTGCTATCTTTCTCGGCACCAATCTGTAAGGACGTGAATGATTTGGCACCAGAGCCCATATGCAATAAAAAAATGTGCCCATGGGTAGATAAGGCTGCCGCCGCCCCGGAATTCGGTGCAAATTGGATTTCCATAAATTCTTGCAAACCTAGTAGGTTGGCTCCCACCCGGTGTTTCCGGTGGAGGGTGACGATCAGCCAAAGGGGCGAAGGCACCAGGCTCAAGGCAATTTCGAAATGACCGTTGGTATACATTTTACTCTAATCTAACACGGCACCCGCGAACAAAATAATGTTGAGAGGGTGCAAAACGTCATAAATGGCCGAGAACCGTCCCAGAAATTCAGCCCAACTCATTTTTGCGCCCTTGGCTCTTAGCCGGCCATGTATTTGTCTCAATGTTCGTCGGCCATCGATCAGGGCAATCATATCTGCTGCGCCTCCGGGCACCTGAAATGTGCGCTCCACACCACCAAGAGTGGCCGTCAGGCGAGGCGATTGTGAAAGACCAGCAGCCAATCTTTTCGGATCCATATCGCGCAATGCCGGCACCAGTTCGGGGGTCATTGCCGCCGGCGCGCCGCGCCGGACATCATCATGACGAACGGCGTAAAAAACATGGGTCTTCAGCGCCCCGCTCAGTTCTTCTGCCAGAGCCCATCGTTCCGCCTGGGGCAAAGAACTAGCTCGCTCGACCAACTGACCGTCGTCCAAATATTGCACCGGATCGTAGGCACCTAATGGCGAAAATCCGGTCGCTCGCAAACCTGCGCCGTTCAGCAGATCCAACACCTCGCCGACAAGATAGGCCCGATCGCGGCTGTGTAGCAAAAGATCGCTAAATCCGGCATCGCCACCCGCCAAATGATCGGCCAGATATTCATTGCGCTTTAGCCAATTACCGGCGGGCATGGCGCTGATCAAATGTCGTCCAAGAGCAAGACGTTCCTCCACCGAACCTTGGCCCGCCAACCGGGCAATGGCGCGTTGCATAGGATACACGCCAATCCGACCCAACTCGCCGTACAACATCAAGCCGAGGCCTCCGCCCGGTGCCAACACCGATACCAGCGTGGCCAGACCTTCGCCAGGTTCGGACAAGTGATGTAAGACGCCACAGCAGTCGATATAGTCGAAAGCCTGCCAACCCTTTCCAGGTAAATCGAGCAGAGAACCTTGATGGAACGTGATGTTTTTCAATCCGCGCGCCTTAGCCCGCGCCTGAGCAATAGCGAGGGAAGCGGCGGACATATCCAAATAGGTCACGGTGCCCGCGCCACGATCCGCCAATTGTTGTGCCAACATGATGGTACCGTCGCCGGTGCCGCCGCCAGCAACTAAGGCCTTTAGATTGCCGGCGCGACCCCCAGCGAAGATGAAATGCTCAATTTCCAGAATATGACTGGGCGAACCAGTGATCAGACGATGGGCTTCGTCCGCCGGATCACGAGCTGGATAAGGGTAGGCTTCATACTGATCGCGGACTAACTGGTCGCCATCGTGCATGGTGGCAACCTAATCTACAGTGATCACGGCCTTGCCCACCACCTTGCGCTCTACCAGCACGTTCAGCGCAGCAGGAACCTCTTCCAGTGGAAAGTGGTGGGAGATATTGGGCCGCAATTTTTCTTCCCGCAGCCATTGGAACATGATGTCCATGTTCTTGCGGTGCAGGTCTGGATGGCGTTCCGTCCAGGCGCCCCAGAACACCCCAACAATTGAGCAGTTTTTCAATAAGGCCAGATTCGCCGGTGCCTTCGGTATTCGGTTGGAAGTAAAACCGATCACCAGCAGGCGACCGTCCCAATTTATGCAGCGCAGGGATTCATCAAACACATCACCGCCCACAGGATCATAGATCACATCCGCGCCCGCGCCGCCGCAGATCTCCTTAACATAATCCTTGAAGGGACCGTCAGTGTAGTTGATGACGTGATCGGCGCCATGATCAGTGACTACGGCCAGCTTTTCGTCACTGCTGCCTGTACCGATCACCCGTGCCCCCATAGCCTTGCCGATCTCCACTGCTGAGAGGCCAACACCTCCAGCCGCGCCATGCACCAGCAACCATTCACCCCAGGCCAGCTTGCCCATTTGCATCAAAGCGTATGCGGATGTGCCATAGGTCAGAACAAAGGCGGAGCCGAGTTCGTAGCTGATATCGTCTGGTAGGTGGAGGCATTTTATGGAACGGGCATTAACTTCCTCGGCAAAGGCGCCATGGCCGGTCAGGGCAATCACCCGGTCACCAGATTTGAAATCCGTGACGCCAGGACCTACGGAAATCACATCGCCTGCGCATTCCGAGCCGGGGGGAAAAGGGTGTTCAGGCTTGAATTGATATTTACCTTCAGTAATCAAGATGTCGGGAAAGTTGACACCAGCGCAACGGACCCGAACCCGCACCTCGCCCTCGCCCGGCGGCGGCAGTTCAAAATCTTCCAGCACCAGGCTTTCAATAGGGCCATTTTCCTTGCACAACATCGCCTTCATCTGCGTCTTCCCCTGATATTCCATGCATTGGTGTATATGAATTGGCAATTAACACAAAGCTTGGGTCTTGTCGCCCATCGGCGTTATTGTGACGGTGAAATCAGACGATGGGCGAAAAATGCGCGGCTATTTCGGCATTGGCGTGGAGAGATTGAGCAAACCCATGAACGCGGGCAATTTGTTCCGTTCTGCCCAGGCCTTTGGCGCTGGATTTCTGTTTACGGTGCAGGGTAGCTATTCCAAGAGCAAAGCCTATTCCGACACCTCGCAATCGACCTATCAGTTACCATTTTTTGAATACGACACCGTCGTCGAAATGAAGCTGCCAGACCACTGCCAGCTGGTCGGCATAGAACTGATCGACGGCGCCGTCGAACTTCCCACATTTAAACATCCGGTCCAAGCGGCCTATGTGTTAGGGCCGGAGAAGGGCAATCTGTCGGCGGAAATGCTTGATCGTTGCGACCATGTGATCAAGATACCTACGTCGTTCTGCATCAACGTTGCGACGGCAGGCGCCATTGTGATGTACGACCGAGTTGTCAGCTTCGGACGCTTCGGCCAACGCGCCACCTTCAGCCGCAATGCTGGAGAACCAAGCCCTCCCCACGTGCAAGGGACGCAGAAATTCCGCCGCCCAAAATGACTCGGTGGGATGCAACAGCCTAGTATATCACGTGATCGAGCCTTATGTTGTCACTATGAATAAATTTATCCTGGTCTGCGCCACACTAGTCGTCCTGTTGGCCGCGACAATTTCTGCGAACGCCACTAAACCAAGAGGGTTGTTGAAGAATCCCGGGGCCTGGGGTGCCTTTTCTTTGAATGAAGGAAAGGGCCTTGCCTGCTATTTGGCGGGACAGCCAAAGGACAGCAAACCCACAGGTGTTAAGCGAGGGCCGATCTGGCTATTGGTTACTCACCGCCCCTACAAAAAAATCGAGGGCGAAATTGGCGTATATGTGGGTTATCC
>CAXGCE010000087.1:0-7221 GCA_964007795.1 uncultured Alphaproteobacteria bacterium
CGGTAGGTCAGCGCGTGTCTCGCGGGCTGCATGAGCCTGGGGCGACCTGCCTTTCGCTCGAGAGTCCCGGAGCGCGAACGCCTTCAGCCATAGGTACGGGGGACCTGTCACGTGCGGCGTCCGCCCCTCATCGGTGGAGGGCGCGTTGGCGATGCCAACCTCTCCGCACGGCCGTCGTCCGGGGTTTTCGTGATAAAGAGCTGACCGCGCCCGGGCCGCCCGCCCAGGCGCGGCACTCGGCGCGGAGTGAAGCCGTCGCGTCCGTCACGTAGTCCTCCGTCCTCCTAAACCATCCGTGCAAGGAAACCCGGCGGGCCGCTCATTCATTCCACTTGGGACAGCACGAATCCGAGGGAAGACCGATGCAGCTATTCCGCCACGAGACCCGCCAGAGCACCGAACACACGCGCAAGCTCTACGCCCGTTACGCGCTCGCCCACACGATGGTCGATTTTCTCGCGGCGGTGCTCTTCCTCGTGGGGTCGGTTCTGTTCTTCTGGAACGAACTGGAGACCGCGGCGATCTGGTGTTTCGTGGTGGGCTCGGTGTTCTTCTGCGTGAAGCCGACGCTGAAGCTCGCCCGTGAAATCCACATGTGGCGCGCCGGCAAGACGGATGCGCTGGCCGAGGAAGAGGAGGGCGCGCTTATCTGAGCAGCCCTGCACACCCGGGCGCCCTTTCCCCCTCCGCGCCGATGGGCTAGAGCGGCCCGGACCCGACGACCGACCCGAGGCCGAAGCTCATGAAGTTCACCCTGTCCTGGCTCAAGGATCACCTTGAAACTGACCGTACACTGGCCGAGATCACGGACAAGCTGACCGCAATTGGCTTGGAGCTTGAGGACGTAGAAGACCGCGCCACGGAACTGGCTCCATTCACTGTGGGTTACGTGGTTGAGGCGAAACAGCACCCTAATGCCGACCGTTTGCGTCTGTGCATCGTCGATAATGGTGATGAACATGTTCAGGTCGTTTGTGGCGCTCCCAATGCGCGCACCGGAATGAAGGGTGTTTTTGCCCCTTCCGGAACGACTATTCCCGGTACAGGCATGGTTCTCAAGCCGTCCAAAATTCGGGGCGAGGATTCAAATGGCATGCTCTGCTCCGAGCGGGAGATGGGCTTGAGCGATGAACATGACGGCATCATTGAGTTGCCGGACGATGCGCCCATTGGTGCGCCGTTCGCTGACGTGGCTGGGCTGAATGATCCCGTCATCGACATCAACGTCACCCCGAACAAACAGGATTGCCTGGGCGTACGCGGCATCGCCAGAGACTTAGCCGCAGCCGGCATGGGTGCGTTGAAACCGCTCAACGCAACACCGGTGAACGGCACCTATGACAGCCCCATCAACGTGACCTTGAATTTCGAACCTGATTATGGCGACGCCTGCACCTGTTTCCTGGGCCGGCATTTTCGCGGCTTGAATAACGGCCCGGCACCTGACTGGATGCAGCGGCGCCTGACCGCCGTGGGTTTGCGCTCCATTTCGGCCCTTGTTGATATGACCAACTATGTCACTTACGACCTTGGCCGCCCTCTTCATGTATTTGACGCTGGCAAGGTCACTGGAAACATTCAAGCTCGCATGGCCAAGCCTGGGGAGGCCTTTCTGGCTCTAGACGGTAAGGACTACGAGTTGGATGGCGAAATCACGGTCATCGCCGATGATAAGACGGCCGAATCTATCGGCGGTGTAATGGGCGGTGAAGCCTCGGGATGTACAGACAACACTACTGAAATGTTCCTTGAAGCGGCGCTATTCGATGCCCATCGCACAGCGGCCACCGGACGACGCCTTGGCATTGAAAGTGACGCGCGTTACCGATTTGAGCGAGGTGTAGATCCAGCCATGGTACGCCCCGGCGTGGAGATTGCAACACGCCTAGTTTTGGAGATGTGCGGCGGCGAAACTTCCCATACCGTAATGGCCGGCAGTCCCGATGTCCCGGCCAAAGTACTCGGTTTCCGCCCAGAGCGGGTCACGGAACTGATTGGAATTAACGTAACAGAAGACGAACAGCGTAGGATCCTCGCTGATTTGGGTTTCGGTATTGAAATTGGTGACAGTAACTGGCAGGTCAGCGCACCTACCTGGCGTACGGACATCGATGGGGAAGCGGACATAGTCGAGGAAGTCGCCCGCATCACTGGTTATGACCGCATCGAGTCCACCCCCCTACCCCGCGTAAACATCACCGCCAAACCTGCCTTGACGACAATGCAACGGCGGTTGCCGGCTGCCAAACGGGCCCTGGCCGTCCGAGGCATGATGGAATGCGTCACCTGGTCGTTCATGCCGCGCCGGTTTGCTGAGCTGTTTGGCGGTGGTGGCGAAGAGATACTATTAGCCAATCCAATTTCGTCCGAACTGGACGCCATGCGCCCGTCTATCCTGGGCAATCTGATCCTTGCCGTAGGCCGCAATGTAGACCGGGGCTATGACGATGTGAATTTGTTCGAGGTTGGACCCCAGTTCTTGGATCCAACGCCCAAGGGTCAGGCCTTTGTTGCCTCTGGCGTGCGCCGAGGCCAAGACGCACACCGCCATTGGTCCGGCGCCCCTCGCGCCGTGGATGCTTATGATGCCAAGGCCGACGCCCTCGCAGTGCTGGAAGCCATAAGCGCTCCGACAACGAGCATGCAGATTTCGGCAGACGCACCTGCTTGGTATCATCCTGGCCGCTCTGCGGTCATGCGCCTGGGGCCAAAAAATATCCTGGCGTCTTTTGGCGAAATCCACCCCCGCATTCTGGATCGGTTGGATGTAACGGGACCGATGGTGGGTTTCGAAGTGTTCATACAAAATACGCCATTGCCCAAGGCCAAGGCATCCCGCAACCGGGAAAAACTGCTAATCAGCGATCTGCCGTCGGTGCAGCGTGATTTTGCCTTCATAGTCGACGCGGCCACTACGGCAGACGCCATTATTCGCGCCGCTAAGGACGCCGACAAAGCCTTCATCAGCGAAGTCAATGTATTCGATATCTATTCAGGCCAAGGAATTGAAGAAGGCAAAAAATCCGTCGCCATTACGGCCCGTCTGGAACCAAAAGATACGACCCTGACCGATCCGGAGATCGAAACCATCGCTGCCAAGATTGTGGCGGCGGTTGAGAAATCCACGGGTGCTGTTTTACGAGGTTGATTCTTCGCCTTCAACCTTACCTATTTAATTTCACGAGCTTAATTAACGCAAAGCGATCCAGAATGGGCAACCAAAATTAGGACTTTCCTCCTTTCACCCCGCGCGGAGGGGTGCTAAAAGCCCCCGGGAATGACCGATTTAAAGCATATCCGCAATTTCTCCATCATCGCTCATATTGATCATGGCAAGTCCACCTTGGCGGACCGCATGATCGAACTTTGTGGCGGCTTGGAAAGCCGAGAGATGCAGGAGCAGGTTCTAGATTCTATGGAATTAGAGCGGGAGCGAGGCATTACTATCAAGGCGCAGACCGTCCGCCTGGAGTACAAAGCCAAAAACTGTGAAACCTACACTCTTAACTTAATCGACACGCCCGGCCACGTGGATTTTGCCTACGAAGTAAATCGGTCTCTTGCTGCCTGTGAAGGTTCTCTTTTGGTGGTGGATGCTAGCCAGGGCGTGGAAGCACAAACCCTAGCTAATGTCTATCAAGCTATTGAAAATGATCACGAAATCGTCCCTGTTCTGAACAAGATTGATCTGCCCGCGGCGGAGCCTGAGCGTGTCCAGGCACAGATTGAAGAGGTTATTGGCATCGATGCATCGGGCGCCATACAAACGTCAGCCAAATCCGGTATCGGCATCAAAGAGGTAATGGAGTCCTTGATAGAACGCCTGCCGCCACCCGACGGGGATGAAAACGCACCGCTACAAGCTCTTTTGGTTGATAGTTGGTATGACGCCTACCTGGGCGTGATTGTTTTGGTCCGTGTCATACACGGACGTTTGCAAAAAGGCATGAAGGCCCGTCTGATGGCCACGGGCAGTCGACATCTGATCGAACAAGTGGGCATCTTTACTCCTAAATTGGAAAAGACCAACAGCTTGGGGCCCGGCGAATTGGGATATTTCACCGCCTCCATCAAGGATGTTGCCGAAACCCGGGTGGGGGACACCTTAACCGACGACAAGAACCCAACCGCGCACGCCTTGGAAGGTTTCAAGCCCGCCATCCCCGTGGTGTTTTGCGGCCTGTTCCCCTTGGACGCAGCGGATTTTGAAGACTTGCGCGAGAGCCTCGCGCGTCTCAAGTTAAACGACGCCAGTTTCGCATACGAGACGGAAAGCTCCGCCGCCTTGGGTTTTGGCTTCCGCTGCGGGTTCCTTGGCCTCTTACATATGGAAATCATACAGCAGCGCCTGGAGCGGGAGTTTAACCTGGACTTGATCACCACGGCTCCTAGTGTGATTTATCGGGTCTTTCGAACGGACGGCGCCAAGGTCGAAGTGCACAATCCGGCGGACCTGCCCGACCCGTTGCATACCGACCGTATCGAGGAACCCTGGATCAAGGCAACCATTCTAGTGCCCGATGATTTTTTGGGTCAGGTCCTAAAATTGTGCGAGGAACGCCGGGGCGTTCAAATCAATCTGACCTATGCAGGCAACAGGGCCATGGTGCAATACGAACTACCCCTAAACGAGGTGGTGTTCGATTTTTACGACCGGCTAAAATCAGTTTCCAGAGGATACGCCAGCTTCGATTACGAACTGGTCGATTACCGCGCCGAACGCTTGGTCAAAATGTCGATCCTGGTTAATCACGAACCTGTGGATGCACTGGCTATGATCGTACATGCGGGACGGGCCGACCAGCGCGGCCGAGCCTTGTGCGAAAGGCTCAAGGACCTAATCCCCCGCCAGCTGTTCGCCATCGCCATTCAAGCTGCCATTGGCGGTAGGATCATTGCCCGGGAAACGGTACGTGCCCTGCGCAAGGACGTGATCGCTAAATGCTATGGCGGCGATGTGACCCGCAAGCGCAAGCTGCTGGAAAAGCAGAAAAAAGGTAAAAAACGCATGCGTACGTTTGGCAAAGTGGAGATCCCCCAGGAGGCCTTCATTGCGGCGCTGAAGACCGGAGAATAGGCGCGGCCCCCTACGCAAACGATCGGTTCTTCCGTTTCTTCCGGCATAGCAGTAACAAGACCACGGCCGGAATAAGTGGCACTGACCAGGCCGGCCACAACAATATACTAACAATTAAGGCGTCCCAAATCGCTGGATGCAGATAACGCTGTACCGCCGGCTGGGCGAGGGCGAGACTTTCCTTATGTATGTCGTACCAGACCTGCCCAAATGCCATGGGCTTCCAGGCTCCGCTCTGCAGCGAGGCTAATACCTCCGCGCCCGCCGCCAAGAGGGCCAGTGCCAACAGCAGCCAGCCGAGTATTCGTCCTATGGTTTTAACCCATTTCATGATGGAGCAAGCGAGATCCGATCTGAAACAACCCCGTCATTGAGGATAATCATTGAAAAAATGCCCCGTGGTGTCAATTTGTCAATCGACTTCATATTGCCCCCGCCGCCAATCGTAATTATGTTCTGGCGTGCAAACTCATCAGCGGAGGGGTGGCCGAGTGGTTGAAGGCGCACGCCTGGAAAGCGTGTATACGGGAAACTGTATCGAGGGTTCGAATCCCTCTCCCTCCGCCAGACCTTTGTTTTCTAACATTCTTTAACGTCCGCATTACCCATAGTAACCCGTAGAAACACATAGACTTTTGTCTATACACGTCGTCTACCGTCCTCTAGTATCGTTAATACTAGTGTATACTGGAATGTATACTTATACCTCCGAGTAGGTGGCTGAGGCAGACGGGAGATGGCTAACAATTTACACCGCCTCACGGCCCTTTGGGTGGCCAAGTGCACGAAAGTAGGACTGCACGCTGATGGCGCCTGCTTGTATCTCAAGGTGGCGCCCAGATACGCACCCAAGCCCAATGGGGAAAAACCAAGGAAACTTACGGGCGTAACCAAGTCTTGGGTGTTCCGTTATGGCCAACGGGGCAAGCACGTCATGGGCCTTGGCCGTTATCCCGACGTGTCCCTGAAGAGGGCTCGGGAGAAGACTGCCCAGTGCAGAATGTTAAGGGATAGCGGTGTAGACCCGCTGTCCCACAAGCGTGCCGCCAAGCGGCAGGCCATTGCTACGCGAGACAAGACGTTTGAGCTTTGTGCTGAGGAGTTCGTTGCCCGTGAAAAAGAGGGCTGGACCAACCCCAAGAGCGAACACCAGTGGCGAAGATCACTTGAGAATGCCGCTGAAGTGTTCGGCGCAACCTCTGTCCAGGACATAACGGTCGATGACGTTATTGAAGTCATTGCGCCGATCTGGACGAAGACCCCGGACACCGCAGACAAGGTCCTGCAGCGGGTGTCGTCCGTATTTGAGTTCGCGATAGCACAAGGTTGGAGGGCTGCCGCAAACCCGGCCAACAGGCGTTCGTTGGTTAAGGGGCACAAACTCCCTAAACGTAAGGCGCGGGTGGTTTCGCCGCACCCCAGTCTGCCCTACACAAAGGCACCTCAATTCTTTCGTTATATGCGGGAACGCACTGACTCAATCAGTGCACAGGCACTTGAGTTGCTCATTCTGACCGGTTTGAGAACCAACGAGTTGATCGGTGGGCAGTGGAACGAGATCGAGTGGGACGACAAGCTCTGGATCATTCCAAGGGAGCGCACCAAGACACGAATGAACCATCATGAGGTGCCGTTATCCGAAGGCTCGCTGCAGGTATTGAAGGCGCAGTGGAACGTCAGGAACATGACTGACGGTAGCGCATACATCTTCCCCGGCCTAAAACCCGATCAGCCGCTTTCGACCGCGGCGATGCACAGCTTGATCAAGCCTTCAAACGGTCGGGAACCTTGGCCTTTCACAGACCCTAAGCAAGGCAACAAGACCATCTCCGTTCACGGCTTCCGATCCACTCTACGAGATTGGGGCTCGGAAACCGGGAAGCGCCCTGAACTGATGGAAAAGATTTTGAACCACAGCCTCAGAGATAAAGTGGAGGCGGCGTACCAGAGGTCTCAGCTCACTGAGCAGCGCCGCCCGATCATGGAGGAATGGTGGGAGTTCTGCTCTTCAAGGCTGGATGCTGAGAAAGACAACGTCGAGCCCATGCGAAAGCGCAAGGCATCCCTAAATGCCTAACAAGTATTCAGAATCGAACCTTTTAGATCTGTACGTCAGGGCTGGGTTGGATGGAAATCCCCCTCCT
>CAXGCE010000088.1:0-7215 GCA_964007795.1 uncultured Alphaproteobacteria bacterium
GGGTTAAATTAAATGGAGAATAACTAAAATGGCTGATAAAAAAATCACGGCATTAACATCATTAGGAACTGCTTCTGCTAGAGAAGATTTGGTCCATGTTGTTGATGATCCTGTTTGCGGTGTTCTTGCGATGGTTGCCGTCTACGGGATATGTGGAATTCTCAGACGATGTCTGGGGCAGTATCCACAGCCTTATATTACCGGCCTTGGCAATTAGCTTAGCGGAGTGGCCGGCGCTGATGCGAGTCCTGCGCAGCGACATTATTACCACCCTGCAGGAAAATTTTATTCTTAACGCTCGAGCCAAGGGGTTGCCACCCGCACACATATTGTTTCGTCATGCCTTGCGGCCATCTTGCTTTTCCATTGTGACCGTGATCGGCTTGCAAATTGCCGGTCTGGTGAACGGTGTCTTGATCGTCGAAACCATATTCGCCTTGCCCGGCTTGGGCCGGCTATTAGTGGAGGCCGTGCATGCCAGGGACATTATAATTGTTCAGGGCGCGGTGGCCGCGATTGCGGTTATCTATGTTGTGGCGAATCTTGGTGTTGATTTGCTGTACTCAGTCATTGATCCCAGAATTCGGCGATGACTGTCCTGAACGAAGATATAGCTCAAGTCTCCGGAGCGGCGGTACACCATGCAAAACAGCGCCCCATGGGATGGTTCTTCTGGATCTGTGTGGGTTGGTTGGTTTTGGTCGTGGCCAGCGCCGTGATCGCGGATTGGTTACCATTGATTGACCCGTTGGAGACGGACTTTCTAAGCATCTCGCTGGCGCCCAATGGTCGGTTTTGGTTCGGCACGGATGCCTTAGGGAGAGACATTTTTTCCCGCGTCCTTTATGGGACGCGTGTTTCCTTGATCATTGGTGTAGCCGTGCCGGTGATCGCGCTCTCCATCGGACTTTTGCTTGGTTTGACCGCCGGTTATTTTCGGGGCTGGATCGAACAGATAATTCTGTTTTACGTTAACGTCACAATGGCCTTTCCCGGTCTAGTCCTGTTGTTAGTGGTGCTGTCGGTAGTTGGAGCGGATCTGCTCGTCCTAATCTTACTGTTTGGCATCTATGGCAATGGCGGGGCGATCCGGATCGCTCGCGCGAACACCTTGAATTTTGCTACGCGAGAATTCGTTCTGGCGGCCGAGGCCTTGGGAGCCACCAAGTGGCGCATCATTTTTATTGAGTTAATGCCGAACGTCGCCCTGCCGCTAATTTCCATATCGTTACTGGCGGTCTCCGGTATGATTGTATTCGAAGGCGCCTTGTCCTTTCTAGGCTTGTCCATTCCACCCCCAGCGCCTACATGGGGCAATATGATTGCCCAAGGTTTAAGCGATCTGATCACGTACCCCTGGGTGTGGGGTTTCCCGGCAGCGGTGCTGTTCCTGACGGTCCTGGCACTAAATTTTATCGGCGATGTGGTGCGTCAGCTCATCGATGGCCGGGACAGCGTACTCTGACTATTCCGAAATGCTAGCCAGTAAGGGGTGTCCCCGGCGGTTTTTTTGACCAGTAATGAACGTTGTCCATGCTGCGGAATGTTATCCGTAGCCTGGGTCAGGCTTGATGGATTTTGCTGCAAATCAGAGGACAAAAAAGGGTGAGGCGTCAGGTGCATTGGACGCGGGGTCCTAGCAATGTATCCCGAAGGATACGCCTGACGCCTCGGAACCGTCGGGCCGAAGCCCACCGATTCATGAAGTCCATCAACTTTTCGTCACGTTGTCCGAAGACCGGTTTTCGAGCTTTCGCTGAAAAACCCGTGGCCAAAAGCCTGCTGCTCCCGCAGTTTGGTGGTCAAAAAATGCCGCCCCAAGGGGCTTCAATCCCTAATCGCCTCACTGCCTGGACCGTCCCACAAATCGCCGCAGACCCGAAGGAGCGCAGCAACCTGCTTTCTAGCCCAACCAACCCCGACGCACCCACGGGCGAGCCCGTTTGACGCCTTGATCAGTATGCCGGCCGAACATGTTCTTGGGCGAACCCTTGAAGGCACATCCAGAACTGTTTTAACCGACCAGATCGGGCTCCCGAAGGTCTCCCGATCCCCGCAACGCCGCACCTTCTTGCATCACCCGGAGGCTTCACTAGAACATGCTTCGTTTCGGTTGCTGTATCATAAAACAGCCCAAAAGCTGTTTTCCAATACAGCGGATCATTTCTGCCAACATCTCCGAAGACATGCACGCGTCCCTGACCCTGGCCCGGCCCACCGTCATTCCGATGATCCGAAAATCACCTTCCTGCCAATCAGCCTGGCCTTCGACCGCTTGGCCCAAGGGCCCTACGGTCCCGGTCATACAACACCCGAAGGTTTTGCCTGCCGGTTCGGCTGTTCCACGGCCCCTTGTTACCCGGAGGCATCGCAACGACCGTGTCTCAACCTAGCCAATCGACCCAAAGGCCTCTTGGCCATTTGACCCTTTGCCGGACGATCCGACCCGAAGGTCATATCGAAGGCCTCGGATCCCGAAACACCATCCATTCCAAGCACTCGAAAGTGACCCGAAGCGGTACCTTTCAACCTTTCCCAACCAATGGCTGGTTCACGTATCTGGGTCTTAGTGCCCCGCAGCGACCCCGCTGTCTGATGCTCAAGCTTTTGAAGGCTGTCGCGTCTTCCATCATGATCGCTAACATGAATGTTGGTTCAGGATTGTGCGGAAAACAAGACGAAATCGAAATAATTTGTCGAATTTCTGTGGATAACAGAAATATAATTACACAATTACCCCACAGGCTATCCACAGCCACCGGTGAGTCAAGTTGGAAACATTAATTGGATCATTGTCTTATAGTTTTGGTTATGGAAGATAACCCGCCCATTCAGTTTTGAAATTTGACCTTGAATTCGCTTCAATTCAAGGCATTTTTCGCCCAGTAGCCGAATCGATTTAACGATACGGGTAATTCATTCCAATTCGGGCCAGAATCGGCGCTTATATTACTCCATAATGACGGGTCCTTGCGCTATTGCAGCTTAGCGCTGGCGCGTGGTGGCTAGAAAATTCTGCCTACGATCCATGCCGAATAATAGGCAAATTGATTAGTAGGCTGCTCGCAGAATTTCCATCACCTGCTCGGGTGAGCGGATTTCCCGGGGGTTGGAATATGTCCACGAATCCAGCATGCAGTTCTCGGCTAATTTTGGCAGTTGATCTTCAGTGATACCCACGTCTCGTAGGGTACGAGGCATGCCTAGTCCTGAAATCAGCTTGTCCAAGGCATCGCCCGCTGAGACGCCAGGTTCACCTAACGCTGCCGCGATCTCAGCCTGGCGGTGGGAATTGATCGCAGCGTTGTAATCCATTACGTAGGGCAGCATTACACACGAAGTATGGCCGTGAGGGACGTTCGCCGTGCCGCCCAGGATATGGCCAATGGCGTGGCTGGCGCCAAGGCGCGTGCCAGTCACCACGCCGGTCATAGAAATCCAGGCACCCATGAGACATTGCAGGCGGGCATCGAGATCTGATGGTTCAGCCTTAACCCTGCTCAGTCCTTCACTTAATAGGCGCAGCGCCTGCAAAGCGGCACCGTCGGTATAGGCGTTGGCGTCCAGGGAGCAATAAGTTTCCACTGCATGATCCACGGCCCGAATGCCCGTGGACAGCCACAGCCATTCTGGCGTGTAGACCGTTACTGCGGGATCCAGGATGACGGATATAGGGATAATGCCAGGATGGATGTAGCTTTGTTTCAGCTTTTCCACCGTGTTGGTAATTCCGGCGCGGGCATTGAATTCGCCCCCTGATAATGTGGTAGGAACAATAATCGAGCGTACCGTTGGTGCGGCATATTCCGGGTAGTGGCGGTTGCCATTTTCATCGACAACTGTCCGAAACGGCTCCAACCCAGACACATCGGTAATGTTATGTTCCAGGCAAATTGTTACGCCCTTTCCGCCGTCGGTGACTGAGCCACCGCCAAAACAGACCAACAGGTCGCAATCGGCGTCCCGCGCGGCGTTGGCGCAGGCGACGACCGCTTCACGTGGAGAATGAGATGGCATATGATCGCATCGCCCGGCAAAGCTAGTGCCAAGCGCCTCGGCTATTACATCAACGGCGTCCGTTTCCCGGTTCAATGTCCCGCTGACCAACAGAAAGACCCGTTTGGCGTCTAACCGCGCTGCTTCCGCCACGATGGCAGAGGCCGCTTCCTGGCCAAAGATTACTCGGTCCATTCCCGTGAAGATGATTTCGCCCCTTGGCATCGCTTCGGTCCTTTCTTACGCGGGGTTCGGGTCGTTGATTTTATCCAAGGGATAAATTGGTCGGCGCACGTTCTTGAAATCCAGCATGTCATAGTCCGAGGTGCAGACACCTACGCCGGCGCACTCGATCACCTGCTTTGCTACCTTGCCGAAACCGGCGCGATAGTGAATACGGCTCTTCAGCATAAGGTATTTTTTTGTCAGGGGATCGATGCCAAGGCTTAAAAAACAGTTTAGGTCATTTGGTTCTTGGTGGCGACTGATCACTACGATCTCGACCTTGCCGGTGTCCAACACTACTGTGGGTCCCATGTCTTGCAAGACGCCTGTCTGGGCTGGGCCCTTATTGAGGAATTGGCCAATGGAGATTAGCTTAACCGTGCCTGTTACCGATAACGGTTCTCCTTTGCACCCGATGGACGGCATGTCGATCTTACCGCCCAGTTTCAAGGTAACTTGCGACCCGATACCGACAGCGATCATCTCCTGCACAGCGCTGGGATCATGGATGGCAAAGACTGCGACGTCTTCAAGGCCTGTTGCGAGCACGCCTCTTAGTACGGTCATAGTGTCCATAGTCCCACCCGAGGCTGCGTTGTCGTAATGATCCAGCACGATGACCGGCCCTTCCGTGGCGGCCTTGGCCCGGGCCAATGACTTCTCCAGGGGTTCGATCTGATATACAAACGACTCGCGCTCCTTCCACGCAAAATCCAGCAACTGATCACGGTATTTTTCAGCCAGCGCATGGTCATTATCCGTAACCACAACGGCTGAAAGGCCAGCATTGTGGATATCCGCATGAGGAAAACCAACGAACAATGTGGCGATCAAGGCGCCCTCGGCTTCCATCGTTTTAGTCATTTCCTGCAAGTTCTTGTTAGGAAAATTATCCGTGCCTTGGCGCATCACGTGGGGCAACATAGGGCGGTTGCCCCAAGCCATTGTGGGCTGACATTTGCCGTCGATCATATCGTATAGGGGCCGGCCTGTCCGAGCGGCGGTCTCATAGTTGTCAATATGCGGGTAGGTTTGAAATCCACCGATTACCGTGGCGTTGTCCGCTATTGCCGGATACATGTTGGTATGCATATCCAGGGAAACCGCTATGGGAGTGTTGGGCGCGATCTTGCGGATATTTGCTAGCAGCCTACCTTCTCCATCTTCAAAACTTTGGGTTACCATCGCGCCATGTAGATCCAGGAATATGGCATCGCAGCCTGCCTCGACGGCGTCCAGTATCCGTGACGTCATGAATTTGTAGGCGTCATCATGCACCGGACCTGAGGGCGGCGCGTTGGCGGCGATGGGAAACACCATATGGGCGCCCGCTTCTTCCGCTAGATCGATGAAGGCGCCAACGCCGCTGTTGGTATCTTTGAAGGCGTCATAAACTTCACGCCCCTCGTAAGGTAGAGTTTGAGCTTTGGCGAACCGCGCTATCGGTGTCGGCACTGGCGAAAATGTGTTGGTTTCGTGTTTCATCATCGCGATGACGACACGCATGGCTCTCTCCCCGATTTTGCGTATTTTGAACCACAGGCTGGCAGAGTGAATGCGGGTAGGCAAGTGGCATATCGTTCGCTTGTTCCGGTCCATTCGCAGACGTACAGTACCGCCATGTTGCTAGCACTCACCAAAGGGAAAATAATCGCCGCGATTGTCTTCAGCTTTTTCTTGTTATGCGTAGCCTTGCCTGGTGTCGCACAGAACCTTGATTTAGAAACGGCGAAAAAGGCCTATGCGGATAATGCCTATGATCGTGCCCTAACGACCTTCCGAATTGGCGCTAGGGCTGGATTGAAGGAGGCGCAATATTGGCTTGGTCTGTTACATGACCGCGGGCACGGTGTCGACCGGGATTCGAAAATCGCTTTGCAATGGTTCAAAAAATCAGCCGAACAGGGCCATGCCGAAGCCCAGCGCACGGTGGGTGTCTACTTTGAAGAAGGCGTGGTGATTGGCCAGGACTTTACTGCAGCGGCCTACTGGTACAGAAGGGCGGCAGCGCAGAATAATGCCAAGGCTCTGCGAAACTTGGCGCAACTTCATGTCTGGGGTAGGGGTGTTGTCCGGGATTTTGCCAAGGCGTCGCGCCTGTTGCAGACGGCCGTGAACCTGGGCAACGCCAAGGCCATGCGCAACCTGGCCTATTTATATTATTTCGGCAAAGGCGTTCGTAGGGACCCAGTGCGAGCACGAGCCTTGTTCGCAGCAGCCGCAGAGGCTGGCTTAGATAAGGCCAAATATAATCTGGGCTTTTTATACTACCGAGGTGAGGGCGTGCCTCGGGATTTGCCAATCGCCGCCTATCATTTTGGCCAGGCAGCGGAAGCAGGCAATGCCGATGCGCAATTGATGCTGTCCCGCCTATATATTTTGGGTGATGGGGTAGTACAGGATCCTGCTAGGGCGTTTTTCTGGGCCCTATTAGGGGCCGTGCAAAAGCCCGATTTGGCGGAATGGCATTTCGACAAGCTACGCGGACGATTGACAATTGGGCAAATGGACCGTATCCGCGCGCAAAGCAAGGCCTGGGATCCCAAGGGGTAGGAGGCTGAGATGACTGATGACCTGATCCGGATGAGCGCCATTGAACTGCTCGCCGGTTACCGGGGGGGTACATTTTCGCCAGTGGAGGCGACCCAGGCTGTGCTGGACCGTATTCACGCGTTGAATGACAAGATCAATGCCTTTGTGTTGATCGATGACGAAAGCGCCCTCGCAGCGGCCCGGAAATCTGAAGCGCGATGGCTTAATGGGGCTCCCGAGGGTCTTCTGGACGGCGTGCCGACTACCTTGAAAGATCTAGTATTGACCAAGGGTTGGCCAACATTGAAGGGATCTCTGACCGTCGATCCTGCCGGCCCTTGGGAAGAAGATGCTCCCTGCGTCGCCCGTTTACGGGAACACGGCGCAGTTTTTTTGGGTAAGACCACAACACCCGAAGTGGGCTGGAAGGGACTGACGGAGAGCGCTTTAAGCGGCATAACG
>CAXGCE010000089.1:0-7143 GCA_964007795.1 uncultured Alphaproteobacteria bacterium
CCGGGGTTTCGGGTGTCAGGGTGGCCTCGTAGAGGCGGCGGCGCATCTGACGGCCGATCTCGATCACGTCAGAGAACCCGTCGGTCGCCAAGATCCCGACGCAACCACCTTTTCGTTCTATCAAGGCGTTGGTCGCTACGGTTGTGCCATGGGCGAAACGCCCGATGTCGGACGGCGAGATGTCCCATTGCCTTTTCAAATGGTCGATGGCCTCCAAGATCGCGATACTGGGGTCTGATGGGGTACTAGGGACCTTGGTCACTCCAACGGGACGACCGTCACAAAAACATACGACATCAGTAAACGTGCCACCGGTATCGATCCCGACTTCGATTTCGGAATTGGTCATATTGTTCATGGCCCTGTAATGCGACTCTTTCAATTTTACCAGTACTATTGTATCGCTAGATTGGCCGCGGGAGAAACTAGCATATGAGAAAAATTAGCGATCAATCAGCCTCTTACCACCATAGCCCGCCATGGTAGTTCAGCGGCCAAATTGCTAGACGTGGGTAATGACTTCCGACGACCGGTGAAAGGCAGATAGTATTTTCAAGGCCTAAGTGGCCTCGTGATCAATTACATAGCTCTGGCTTTCTCAATCCCATGGCAGACCTTCGATCGGAGCCTTGCGTTGTGGGTGCATACTAGACAAGAAATGCTGAGGGTCGGCTTCGCATTTGCTAGCCAGTTCTTTGGTCGGTTGGGTCGTCGAATTCTGGCTGTTGGCGACAGGCGGCGGTTACGAACTCCAAGCCTATCAAAACGGGATCAACCTGCTCTTGGCGGCCCAGATTTTCCTACGGTCTATGGTTTCTTGCAGCCCGTCATGATATGGTTCGTGTGACGTGACTGGCCGGCGTCTTCCGGGCGTGGGCGGCCCTAATTCTGGTAGATAAGTTGATGGCAATTGCCCATGATCCCGTGGAATTGTCCCGCACCTTGGTCGCCTTCGAAACGATCAACCCGCCGGGTAATGAGCGTCCGTGTGCCGAATACCTCGGCGGTCTACTAGAAGACGGCGGATTTGCCGTCTCCTATCACGAGTTCGCGAAAAACCGAACTAGCCTCGTCGCCCGTATCGGCGGCTCGGCGAACGCCAAACCACTCTGTTTCACGGGACACATCGATACCGTCCCACTGGGGGCGGCGCCGTGGACAGTGGACCCCTTTGCCGGCGAAATTTCCGATGGAAAGCTCTACGGCCGCGGAACGACGGATATGAAAAGCGGCGTCGCTGCCTTCATGGTTGCCGTCTTGAAATTGAACGAGGAACTGTCGCAGGGACCGGGGGTCGTCCTGATTATCACAGCCGGTGAGGAAACGGGTTGCGAGGGCGCCTACCACCTGGCTGGTCTCGGCGACGTGCTCGGTGAGGCGGGTGCCGTTGTTGTCGCCGAACCGTCCGCGAACCAGCCCTGGATTGGACACAAGGGGGCACTGTGGTTGCGGGCCCGGACGACGGGGGTGACGGCCCACGGTTCCATGCCGGAAATGGGGGTCAATGCCGTCTACAAGGCGGCCCAGGCCATCGGCAAGCTGGAAGACTTCGATTTCAATGTCCCCCACAACAAGATCCTGGGCAAGCCCACCCTCAACGTGGGCACCGTTAAGGGGGGTCTCAACATCAACTCCGTTCCCGACCTGGCGGAAGTGGGCATCGACATCCGGACGATACCGGAACAGGACCACGGCACTATCCGCTCCCAGCTCGACGGATACCTCGGCAACAACGTCGAGATCGACTCCATCGTTGATGTGCCCGGCGTGTTGACGGACCCGGCCGACGAATGGATGCAGGAGGTTTTCAAGGTCATGGACGGCATTCTGGGCGATAGATCCGAACCGAGGGCCGCACCCTACTTCACG
Source organism: uncultured Alphaproteobacteria bacterium (assembly GCA_964007795.1). Taxonomy (GTDB): domain Bacteria; phylum Pseudomonadota; class Alphaproteobacteria. The sequence continues at coordinate 1,870 of CAXGCE010000089.1, forward strand.
GATGCATCTGCCCTCACGCCGGCCTACGGCGGCGTTCCCACCGTCATCCTGGGTCCAGGCGAAGCGGCCATGGCCCACCAGACAGACGAGTATTGCTATGTGGACAGGATCGGCGAGGCTGTCGAGGCCTACATGGAAATCGCCCGTCGCTGGAACGCCCGTTGATGGCCGCCAAGGCTCCCAACGAACTCACCGCGCTCGAGGCTCTCCGAAGAATTGACGCCGGAACGCTGACGTCGGAAGCTTTGATTGAGGCCTGTCTGCAACGCATTGCCGAACGCGAGGATGTCGTCGGTGCCTGGCAGCATCTCGCGGCGGACAAGGCGATGGAGACGGCACGGAACACCGACGAAATTCCGACCGGCCAACCCCTTCACGGCATCCCTGTCGCCGTCAAGGATATCTTCGACACCGCTGACATGCCCACCGCCTACGGATCCCCCATATACGAGGGACATCAACCGCCTGCCGATGCGTCGGTGGTGGCTTTCACTCGTAGCGCCGGCGGCATCGTTTTGGGCAAGACCGTGACCACGGAGTTCGGCTATTTCCACCCGGGAAAGACCGCTAATCCTCACGACCAGGCCCATACTCCGGGTGGTTCTTCCAGTGGTTCCGCTGCCGCCGTGGCCGACTGCATGGTACCATTGGCCTTTGGGTCCCAGACCGTGGGTTCGACCATCCGCCCCGCGTCCTACTGCGGCATCGTCGGCTACAAGCCCAGTTACGGGCTCATTGACCGCAACGGCATGCGGTCAATGGCCGATTCTTTTGACACGGTAGGCTTGTTTGCTCGCGATGTCCGGGACGTCGCTTATTTGGTGGCCCTGCTCGGCCGCCGACCGGCCCTGCGCCTCGAAAATTCCCTTGATACGCCGCCCGCCGTTGGCCTCTGCAAAACCCACGAATGGCAAGCGGCCGCCGGGGACACCGTAACGGCCATGGAAACGGCAGCGCACCTGATAGGCGAAGCCGGCGGAGAGGTGCGGGAATTGACGTTGCCAAAATCATTCTCTCAACTGGCTGACGCCCAAGGCCTCATCGTCGACTACGAGGTCTCCCGTTCGGCCGCCCATGAACTCGCGGTCCACCGCGATCGCCTGAGTGATAGTTTCCTTGAACGGGCCAATGCCGGGCTTGCTACGACCGCCAACGACTATGATGACGCGCTTTCCGTAGTCGCAGCGGCACGGGCTGATCTCAATGCCGCCATGGATGGTCTGCAAGTGCTACTCTGCCCCAGCGCTCCCGGTCAGGCTCCCGAAGGCCTCGGTGCGACGGGCGATCCGATTTTCAACCGCATGGGGACGGCGCTAAGGGGGCCATGCCTTAATATTCCGGGCCTGCACGGAAGTTCGGGGCTGCCGGTCGGGGTCCAAGTGATCGGCCGCATGAACGATGATCAGCGGGCTCTCGCCGTGGGCGACTGGTTGCAGCGAATCCTGCAGTGATCCAGTGGTGGCAGCATCATAAAGTCGTGCTTTGATTTGGTCCTTGGCGTCAGCATTCTCCCACATTGCGCGATGCAGGCCGCGGGTGGGCAGCAGCGCATGTGCGCCGGCGTGTTCGACAAGGGAGTTGATCTATGGCTCGTCTTACACCCGCATACGCGCGATACGGCGCGGTTACGGGCCATCTGCTAATTCATTGCCAAAGAAAAAGCGGCCGACCCGATAACCTCTACAATGTAACCGTAGTGTTAACGCGACGATCGTATTGAGGATGGGATCAGCTAGGCGAACGGAGGGGGCATCTGCTTCGGAACAGGGCCGAGTACCGAAGGTAATTCCGCCGGCGGATCGCAGACAAACTGGTAAGGGCCGTGACAACATTGTCCCGTATCTGTTTCCTTAAAAGAGCCAAGGGAGGCAATTCTTATGAGTGTGACGCGCCTTAATGTTATTGAAAACGATCTAACGTCAGCCACATTTCTGAAGATAATTAAACAGATGGCGGTGCCGCATTTTAAGGCGGCAAAGAAAGATGGTTTGAATAGCTGGTCGATAATTCAGACCGACAATAAGACGGTCATAATTACGAATTGGGTTAATAAAACTATGATGAACAAGTTCGCAAAAGAGATGGCCTTAAGGGTAGCGAAGGCGCGAGCGGAAACAGGTGGTCAGGCTTGGATTCACGGCGGACAAGTCAAAGCCAGCGGCTGAAGCCCTCCATTGGCTCGTTTGCGAAAACGGAAGCGGGACAATGTTGTACTGCTTGGCGAAGAAGATTTTTCATTTTTCCACTGCCAAACTCGCAACTCGTGTCCAATTCTCCCGGTATGAGCGGCTTGTCACGTTTCGCCCACCATATTGTGAAGCGTCCAGTTCCTAAACCTTACGGTTAAGCGAAGCTTGCTTTGGGTCGTAGAACTGGTTCTTCCCGGATTAACCAATGGAGGACGGCTGCCACGAAACCCATTGCTACGGAAAACAACCAGACCCAGTCGTAATTTCCTTCTATATCGAACCAACGACCTGCGCCCCATCCCCCCAAAAAACTGCCCACTTGATGGGACAAAAAGACGATACCCCAAAGCATGGCGGCATGTTTGGGGCCAAACAAAAATCCTATTAGACCACTGGTTAACGCTACTGTGCCGAGCCATAAAAATCCTAGAATGGCAGCAAAAAATAGGACCGATGCCCAGGACAAAGGAACCAAAAGGAACAGTAAAATTGCTAAGGAACGCAGGGCATATAGTAGAGCCAGCATATCTTTCTTTTTATATATTCCGCCAAGCCACCCCCAAATAACGGAGCCAATGATATTGAATAAACCTATAATTCCAATGGCCCAGCCACCAAGCTCGATCGGTGACATGGTCACGCCAAAATAAGACATAGAAATAGCAGCATCGGCAATATACGCCGGCAAGTGTAGCCCTATAAAAACTACGTGAAAGCCGCAAACGAAGAAACCAATCATCAACAATACATAGCTGCGAACGCTAAAGGCCTCGAGAAATGCTTCAGTAGCGCCTTGACCGCCGATAGGCTGCCCACTCACATCTGTCGTGTGGTTTTTACCTAAGCCTAATGCTGCAGGAATCATGAATATCGATATTGCAGTAAGGACGAACATAGTTTTATGCCAGTCACCTAAACTCTGCTGCATCAGAGACGCAAAAGGTACGATTCCAAACTGCCCGAATGAGCTTCCAGCTGTAACAAGGCCAAGCGCTATTGAGCGGTGTGCTACAGCCGTTTGGCGGCCAATAGCAGCAAGAATAGGGCCCATGCCTGCCGCTGATAAACCTAACCCCGATATGGCGCACGAAAAAATTAGAAGCCAATTACTATCAGCAAAACTAAGCAACAAAAGCCCGAACACATGTAGTGCGCCTCCCACACCAGCGGTTTTGGCAGTGCCAAAACGATCTGCTAGAGCACCAACGAATGGTGCACATAAGCCCATCAGTAAAAACGATAATGCGTTTGCAAAAGACCACAATTCCCGCCCGACGCCAAAGTCGGCTGCGATGGCCATTTGGAATATGCCAAAACTTTGCCTCGTTCCGGAACCGAGGCCCAAAATCAAGATGCCGCAGACCACGGGCACCCAAAAACTGCGTTGCTTTAACATGTACATTCCTCGGATAAGGTTGGCGGCAGAACAAGGTTTGCTGTTCTTTGCGCCTGTGAAGACTGTCATCAGGCTTTGTTATGGGGAGCTTCTAAAGGCTCTGCGACAAAGGAGGTAACTAGTAGGCATGTTACAACAACTGGCCACAGCTCTTTATTGGGCAGCCACCGCGACGGTATTCGTTTGCGTGGTGTATGTAATATTTCTTCCTAACGAACCATTAAACGAAATTCAATTTAAGTCCTTCACATATAACGGAGCAATTATAGGCGTCACCTGGTTAATTTGCTTCGCACTGCATTGGGCAATTGTAGGTCGTCTTCCCTGGCCCGCTCATTTTCTCAATAAGTCGGATAACGGGTCATAAATCTCCCACAGGCTAACCACCCCATCTAGCCAGCGCAGCCTGACTTGGCGGCAGCCACAACCGTAGTAGCGATCAAGGTTCGGCCAGAACCCAGCCGATTATACAATTTTTCATTCCGCCACGACAGGTGGCTGTTTACTTCCTTCCGGCACAGCGCATACTCAAAATATCCAGATTCTATCGGATACGGAGAACTGCTCGATGGCGGTTAGAGTAGAGAAAGACAACGCGGTCTGGACCGTGATCCATTCACGCCCGGAAGTACGGAATGCGATGGACCCGGATAGTGCGGCGGCACTCTATGAGGCATTCCTCGCATTTGATTCAGATGACAGTGCCCGTGCGGCAGTGTTCTGGGGCGAAGGTGGCTCCTTCTGCGCGGGATGGGATTTGAAACACGCCTCGGCCCTATCGGGAGCGGAAGCTCTGGACCCGTTCGAATTCCCCGAGGAGGGGGAGCCGCCTATGGCTGCCATGGGACCCAGCAGGTTGGAGCTTTCCAAACCTGTGATCGCTGCTGTCGCTGGTCCCGCTGTGGCCGGCGGCATGGAATTAGCGATTTGGGCCGATATCAGAGTGATGGAGGAAAGCGCTTTCATGGGGGTCTATTGCCGGCGCTGGGGTATCCCATTCATCGACGGCGGCACCGTGCGCCTGCCGCGCCTTGTGGGCGAAGGCCGCGCCATGGACCTAATTCTGACTGGGCGGCGAGTAAATGCGGACGAAGCCTTGGCCATCGGCCTCTGCGAATACCTAGTGCCTGAAGGCGAAGCCCGGCAAAGGGCTGAGGTTCTCGCCCATGACATTGCCCGCTTCCCGCAAAGCTGCATGCGCGCCGACCGGCGGTCTGTCAGAGCCCAGCACGGGCTGAACCTACGCGATGCGCTACGGCAGGAGTGGCGCGGCAGCAAGACCGAGGTCACCAAAGGCGTCGAGGGCGCGGCCCGATTTGCCCGCGGCAAGGGACGCGGAGGCGATTTCGATGATATATGAGCTTAGCTTGCGTGCTGCGAAACAAGTTAATTCGGTCCAATTTGCACGTCATGGATAGGGTTTGCGAGCTAATCGGCGAGGGGCAGAATAAAGAATAAAGCAGTCACGATGGCGACAAAGGCGCGCTTTAAGCTAGTCCGTCTGGTACGGTACGACATATTTGTCCCAAATTTCACGCGATAGCTTTTGCGCTCTAGAGAATTGGCCAGCGATCAAAAAATTACGGGTTTTTCTTTAGTTAGTTAGAAATTGCAGGTTTCTGCCGTAAATCTTACTGCGATAATCCGTACATACATGCACGGACATGTCATCATCAAGCAAGCGGCCAC
>CAXGCE010000090.1:0-7137 GCA_964007795.1 uncultured Alphaproteobacteria bacterium
TTCAATCCAACACCAAGGCGTGACCCAATTGCTTGGACCCTTCTCAATTCCTGATTTATTGCCAAAAGGATACCATTCACTGGCAACAGCGTCGACAAAACCTTCGGCGCGCGCAAGTTCCGTCATGTCGGCGCGGCGGAAGTCGAAATGGAATGGTTCTACGATGATTTGGCTATGATATTGCACCAACACGTCGCGCAACGGTTCACCCACCAGAGGATTTTCTAGGGCCAGCAGAACACCATTGGGTTTTAGTACTCGTCGCGCTTCGGTCATCATATTGGAAATGGCATCAAGCGGCAGTTCGTGAAGGGTCATTGTGGTGGTTAAAAGATCGAAACTCTCAGCTTCGTAAGGTAAACGTTCGATATTCCCTTGTTGCCAATCTATCTCTAGGCCCTTTTCAGTTGCCATACGTCGCCCCAAACGAAGGCAGGGCGCCGCCAGATCGATCCCCTCTACCCGGGCATCGGGAAAACGTTCCTTAAGTGAAAACGTCGTTTTTCCAAATCCACATGCCAGATCAAGTATCCGAGTCGGACTGTTCGAGTCGATATCGCGGGCAAAGGCATCGTGTAGGCCAAAATCATCGTTCTTGCCCAAATGAATAACCCGCGCACCCATGGCGTAGATAGCCGCTCCCCGGTCGTCACGCCAGATGCCGTTACTCTGACGATGAAAATCGGTCCCTGCATAGTAATCGGGATATTCCAATTCTGGATCAAGCGAAAGCGTTCCAAGATCGCCGTCCCGGGGTTCAATGCAGGCTTTCAGGTCATCTGCACGTGTTTCCACCATGTAGGCCATATTTTCCCAGAGACGATCCTGAATGTGCCGGTTAAGCCAGGCCCAGCGAGCCATGCTAGGCAATTCTTCGACGATTGGCCGCGCCCCATCGGCATCAGCGGGTTCAATTTTCCCCTCAATCGCGGCTTGGTATTCGTTACGCAGGCTGCCATAAAGTGTCGTGGACCAGAACTTTCGCATCGCCAATAGCGTTCGTACCCGAGGAATTTCTGTTTCACGCCAGGCCAGCAGATCAAATACCGATTGTGTTGTTTCCGTCATTGACGCCCCTCCTCTGCGCTATTAGATAAAATTGCCAGGTACTTGAAAGGGAAACGAGTGCTCTCATGAGGTTGATAATAGATGGTAAGATTGATAATCACTAAGGTATAAGATGGCTTATAGGGAGGTATAATTCAATGAAAACAGGCACTATCACTCGTAGAAACCTAGTCTTTAAGTTTGTTGGGGCGGCAATGTTATTGTCTCTGGGCTTAGTTGGAACGGTTCAGGCCGCCGATATCACACAAACTATCAAAGTTGGTGTTCCCGACCTACCACCCGGAAAGGGCAACCCATTCTCGGCTTTGGGGACACCCAGCATCTATACTTGGTCGGCATTATTTGATTCTCTAACCCTAGTAGATGGAAAAGGGGTGGCGCAACCGGCATTGGCTGTAAAATGGGAAAACGTAAATCCCACCACCTGGCGTTTTACGTTGCGAGGCGGCGTCAGTTTTTCCAATGGTGAACCGCTAAGTCCCGAGGCGGTCATAACCGGTTTCAATTACATCAAAAGCGGTAAGGCGGGCCGTTCACCCATCGTACGGGAACTTAAGGGTGTGGCCTCGGCATCTGCTAGCGGCGGCAACGCTGTCGATTTTGTAACTAAGAGACCCGATCCCATATTTCCCAATCGTATAGCGGCACTGAAAGTCGTTGCGCCCAAGCATTGGGCAGCCAAAGGGGTCAAGGGTTATGCCATCGATCCCGTGGGTACAGGCCCATACAAGGTGGCCAAATGGGACGCAAACAAGGTAACACTGGTCGCATTTGAGGGTTCCTGGCGAGCTCCAAAGGCAGGTAAACTGGAAATCCTAGAATTACCGGAGCGATCTGCGCGGGTGCAGGCCCTCGTATCAGGGCAGGTCGATATCGTTGCCGGTCTTTCCCCCGACAACGTGCCGGTTATAAAAGGTTCGGGTCATCGTGTCGATGTGCGCGCTGCGCCGCAGGTGATGTCGTTGGCACTGCCGCTAGTGCGTAAGAATAAGCAAAAAAAACTTGTGGCTTTGGATACGCCATTCTCGGATCCGCGAGTGCGCCGGGCACTGAATTACGCCGTTGATAAGGAAGGCATAGCCAAGAACGTTTTAGGCGGTCTCGCCAAGGCGGCGGGGCAGGGTGCTACACCGGCGGCCTTTGGATATAATCCGAATGTTAAACCCTATCCGTTCGACCCTGCCAAAGCCAAAGCGTTGCTGGCCAAAGCGGGGTTCCCCAATGGAATCTCGTTTACCGCCGAAGTGGTGACGGGATCTTTCCCGGGCGACTCGGAAATCTACCAGAAAATGGCGCAGGATATGGCTAAGGCGGGTATTAAAGTAACGTTGCAGAAGATTACGTTCCCCAACTGGTTGGGCAAATACCTAGGGCGTAAATCATGGAAAGGCCAAGCCTTTGGATTGTCCTGGAACTCCGCACCCTATATTGATTCAATTCGTCCGATCACGTTGTTTTCGTGCTTCAACCCTTTTACCTTTACTTGTGATGAAAGCGTCAAGGGGATGATTTCTAAGGCGAATACGGAATTTGATGCAGTAAAACGGAAAGCCATGTTGAATCAAATTCACGAAGCTAACCATGCAACACCGCCTGCCGTGTTTTTGGTGGAGCAGATTGACATCTTTGGCTTATCCAAGCGAACACGCGGATTCAATCAAATTAATCGCTTTATCCCATATCAGGATATCAGCGTTGGCAAGTAAGTGCTATTTGGTCTCTTGGCTCCGAACCTCGCTCATATTGGTCGAGGTTCGGAGTTTCCGTGTTCAATATGAAACTGGACTACCGTAACCTAGTTAGAGGCGCGGTCACATTCGTAATCTTCCTAATCGGCATCGTCACGCTGCTTTTTTTCCTATTGCAATTGACGGGCGATCCGGCCGAGGTGATGGTGGGCGATACGGGCACGCCCGAACAACTTGAACAGGTCCGTCGGCAATACGGTTTCGACCGCCCTTTATGGGAACAATATTTCGTTTACCTTTCCAGGTTGGCGGTACTTGATTTCGGAATATCCTTTGCCGACAATCAGCCAGCCTTGGGCGTGGTGTTGGAACGGTTGCCGCCGACATTACTACTGACTTTGCTGTCTATTACAGCAACACTGTTATTTTCTGTACCGCTAGGAGCCTGGCTCGGCCGGCGTCCAGATTCTGCCGATCGTCAGTCAGTGGGCGTGCTGGTCTACGTCTCTCAGGGAGTTCCCGGCTTCGTTGCTGGCCTGCTTTTAATACAAATTTTCGCCGTCGAACTCCGTTGGCTGCCCTCATTTGGTCATGAAGGTTTGTCAAACTGGATTCTACCGACGCTTACCCTGGCATCATTTTTGGCGCCCAAGCTTACCCGCGTGATCGCTGCCAATGTTACCGAGGCCATGCGTGAGGACTACATCAGAACGGCCCGTTCCTTTGGCGTTTCTTCTGCCGCTTTGCTATGGCGTCACGCACTACCGAACGCTCTTTTGGGGGCGACGGCGCTAGTGGGTACCCAGTTTGCCTTCCTGATTTCAGGTGCCGTCATCACCGAGGTGATTTTTGCTTGGCCTGGTTTGGGGTGGTTGCTGGTTAAGGCCACTACAACGCTTGATTTTCCAGTTATTCAGGCTGCCGTTTTCATTATCGCGATCCTGGTATACGCGGTGAACGTCGCTACTGATCTACTATTCACCATAGTTGATCCTCGATTGCGGAGTAATCGGCTATGACCGGCCTATTTCCCAAATTCCTGTTGCCGTTCCGCCATAGGCGTCCCGGTCTCCAGCTCGTGCTCGGTGGCATCGTGGCGGTTTTCATACTCTGTTTGACCTTGGGCAATGATATTCTGGTTACGGGTGATCCACTGGCAGGTGATATCGTGATCCGTTTCAAACCAATGTGGTCCGACGGCCATTGGTTAGGTACGGATCAGTTGGGTCGGGATCTGTGGACCCGGGTGTTAGCCGGGTTTCCCTGGTCGTTGGGCATCGCTTTAACGGCTACCCTCATTGCCATGACCGTAGGAACAACTGCGGGATTAATAGCAGCTTGGAGGCCGGGGAAGGTGCGAACCGTTATCAACCGGTCCGTAGACATGATCATCGCCTTTCCGGGGCTTGTTATCGCCATCTGTGTTATAGCCGTGTTGGAGCGTGGTTTTTGGCCATTAGCGCTGACCTTAGGGATGTTGACTTGGCCCTTTTACGCCCGGGTTATCTACGCCGAGGCATTGGGTTTGTTGCAGCGTAATTATGTGTTGGCGGCAAAACTATTCGGGGTATCGGGGGGGTGGATCTTATTGCGCCATATCCTGCCTGGCGTACGTCCTACCTTAATGGTTATGTTGGCTTTCCACTTTGCAGATATGCTGATCGCCGAAAGCGCATTATCGTTTTTGGGGCTTGGCGCCCCCATTCAGGCCCCTACCTGGGGTAACATGCTGGCCGAAAGCCGCCAGTATCTGTTTAACGCGCCGTGGATGATGATGGTTCCGGGTGGCGCTATAGTTATGGTCGTAGTCACTCTAAACCTGTTGGGCGACGGCATCGCTGCTGTGGCGCGCGCAGAAGCACGGGCGGTGGAATAATGGTAGAAGCTGTTCTTTCGGTAAACGGCTTGAGGATTTCTTTTCCGCGTGACGATGGCGGCGTATTTCATGCGGTTGATGGCGTGTCTTTCAGCGTAGCCGCAGGGGAGACCTTGGGCATAGTGGGCGAGTCCGGTTCGGGAAAGACGATGCTAGCGCTCAGTCTTTTAGGCCTTGTACCACAGCCTGGAAAAGTATCTGAGGGCCGAATATCACTGCTCGGGGATGAGATCTCGGGTATGAATGAAAAGGAATTGGCCTCCGTGCGTGGACGGGACATAGGCATGATTTTTCAAGACCCTATGACCAGCTTAAATCCTGTGCGCCGGGTGGGCTCTCTGTTAGAGGAGGCTGTGCAGTGTCACAACCGAGTAACTCGCACCGAGGCGCGCGCTCTCTCTCTCCGGGCTCTCCGGGAGGTTGGGATCCCATCACCCGAGACGCGCCTGGAGGCTTATCCGCACCAACTATCGGGTGGTTTACGCCAGCGGGTTATGATTGCCTTGGCACTTGTAAACCATCCACCGCTGATCGTCGCAGACGAACCCACTACAGCGTTGGATACAACCATCCAGGCGCAAATCCTGGAGTTGCTAAGGACGCGGTTGGCAAAGGCGGCACTAATTTTGATCACACACGACCTCGGCGTGGCTGCCGAGGTTTGCGATCGGGTCGCGGTCATGTACCACGGCCGCATTGTGGAAAAGGGAAGTGTGTCTGACATTCTGTATCGCCCTGCACACCACTATTCGGCAGGTTTGCTAGCCGCTGTACCCCGGTTCGATTTCACTCGCCCCCAACTGACTCCCATTCTGGGTATGCCGCCGGGCCCTGACGAGCGCGTTTCCGGATGTGCTTTTATACCGCGGTGCGCCAGTGCGAGTGCCGACTGTTCCGAGGACCCCGAATTTCAGGATATGAACGGTAGGTTGGTTGCCTGCCATCATCCGCTGGTGGATGAAAACGGTCATGTCGGATAATTCGATCCTGCAGGTCAATGATCTGTCGGTGGTATATGACACGCCCGGCGGTCACCTGCATGCTCTTGACGGTGTTTCCTTATCAGTCCGGAAAGGTGAAACCCTGGGATTGGTGGGGGAATCCGGTTCAGGCAAGTCCACACTGGCGCTCGCTATGATGCGGGCGGTGTTGCCAACAAAGGGACAGGTTTTTTTCCAGGGGCAGGATTTGACACATCTCAGTGAAAAGACGTTGAAACCATTGCGACGGCGGATGCAGATGGTGTTTCAGGATCCCTATACAAGCCTGAACCCGAACATGCGGGTCCGTGATATCATTGCTGAACCTCTGCGCGCCCATAAGTGGGGCAGCCGTACTGAAGTTGCCGAACGTGTCCGGTATTTATTAAACGAAGTCGGTTTGCCGCAGGATGCAGGGGACCGTTTACCCGCCCAGTTTTCTGGCGGGCAGCGCCAACGGATCGCCATTGCTCGAGCTCTGGCGTTGGAACCGGATGTGCTAATCGCGGATGAACCGGTTTCTGCGCTTGATGTTTCTATTCAGGCGCAAATAATCAATATGCTTCGCGACATTCAGCGGGACTTGGGCATTGCCTATGTAGTGGTGGCTCACGATTTGGCGCTTGTCCATCAAATTTCGCATCGCATCGCCGTTATGTATCTCGGAAATATCGTTGAGGAAGGCCCCGCTGACGTAGTGGTGGCGACACCCGTTCATCCCTACACGGTATCTCTGTTGGCTGCTGCGCCGATGCCTAAATTGGATGTTAGCCGTAAGCCGTTGGTGTTGCGGGGCGAGCCGCCATCCGCGATTGACCGACCTTCGGGCTGTGCCTTTCATCCGCGTTGTCCTGTGGCGCGCGAGATTTGTGCCCACCAGACCCCTCGGTTGACGCCCGATGTAGATGGACGCATAGTAGCCTGCCATTTCCCAGGGGAACTGCCATCCCCAGTTGTCGGTTCAGGAGACCTTTCATGAATCAAATGACACTTTCCTTGGACGAACGCGCGAACATTGATTTTGTACTTCACCTCCGCCGGCGCTGGGCGGACACGCTATATCCGGAACTGGCAACCCAGGTTCAGGAAGCTTTGTCGAATGGTGCTGAAAACATTAAGAGGACGATGCATGACCAGCCTTCTTATCCGTGGTTCGCGTGGTTGGAACGGGGTTCGCAAAAGATGCTATGGCGCGCAGTCTCTGACGTCGTTTCTGCACATCCCAATTATACCTCACCAGACGGCGCGAACACGTGGGGGCTGGAACTCGACCCTGATTTGGAGCTTCCTCAGTGGTACACCGATTGGGATATCCACGTGCAGCCAGGCGGTGTTTGGCGTAACGGAGCAAGTGCAAGAGTTTATGAATTGGGTTCCAAATTGGTGATGATGGGGGAAAATGACGATTATATGTTTCATCATACGTTCGTGGAGACCGCAGTACCAAAGCGTGTATACGGCCGTATTGCTGATTTGGGCTGCGGATTCGGCAAATCGACTTGGACCTTCAAACAGGCATATCCGG
>CAXGCE010000091.1:0-7103 GCA_964007795.1 uncultured Alphaproteobacteria bacterium
GCCTGGTGCGATCTGGCCATGGTACTGACGCCCGATGAAGGCCAGGCAGATCTATGGGAAAACGATCTGCGCGATAACATGGACCAGGGCACGGCAATTGCCTTCGCCCACGGCTTGTCGATCCATTTTAATCTGATCGAGGCCCGCGACGATATGGATGTGTTCATGATCGCCCCCAAGGGCCCAGGCCACACGGTGCGTTCGGAATATGTGCGCGGGGCGGGCGTGCCCTGCCTTGTCGCGGTTGACCAGAACGCCTCCGGCAATGCGCTCGAAATTGCGCTGAGCTACTCTTCTGCCATCGGTGGCGGCCGCGCGGGCACCATCGAAACCACGTTCCGGGAAGAATGCGAGACCGATCTGTTCGGCGAGCAGACTGTTTTGTGCGGCGGTATCTGCGAGTTGATGCGGGCCGGCTTCGAGATATTAGTGGAGGCTGGTTATGCGCCCGAGATGGCCTATTTCGAATGTATGCATGAGATGAAGCTGATCGTGGACCTAATTTACGAGGGCGGCATCGCGAATATGAACTACTCAGTATCCAACACGGCGGAGTATGGCGAATATATGACCGGCCCCAAGATAATTGATGAGCATGTGAAGGACAATATGCGGAAGGCGCTTACCCGTATTCAGTCTGGAGACTTCGCCACCACCTGGATGCTGGAAAACAAAGTTAATCAGGCCAGTTTTAAAGCCATGCGCCGCCGCTCCGCCGAACACCAATCCGAAGAAATAGGCGAAAAACTGCGTGCCATGATGCCTTGGATCGCCGAAGGCCGTTTGGTGGACAAGACCAAGAACTGATGTCAACAAAAAGGAAATGGTTGGCTCAATTCATCATGGATCGGATCGATCCGACATGAATGGGGATTTTAAGGGCAGCGTCAAGAACCGCATTGGTGGCGTTGTTCGGACGACCAAACAGCAATCAGAGTGATAAACATTAGGGCCAGAACGCTGGTCTGTAGGCATTCTCTACGTACCAAGCGAGTAACAATAGGGCTGTACACGACCCGAACACAGCAGCCGAGGTCAGTAATTGGGACAGACTTTGATGGCCCAGCAAATTCCTTTACTAGGCGCCTAGGAAAAAGCCGATGACTACGGCGCCAGGGATCGTAGATAGTATGGGATAAGACAGCCGAAATCCATGATGCCGTTCCGTCGGAGCTGAGTCTTGGCTCACCGCTAGCCCCGGCCCACCCATGTCATCGCCGTAGTCATGCAGACAGGGATTCTGTGTCAGATCAGGGAGATAAAAGGGCCCTATAAACGCCTCCAGAGGCGGCGTCACGCGCACGCAATAAATTGCAGGTTCTGGCAAATTCGTGCCTCCTCCGTCATTCCCAGTTTGACCCAGTAATACAAGCACTCATTCCGCCACTAATCTACCAGCGCTTGATAGGTCGCCACACGCAGCTCGTTGCGTAGGGGGTAGAAGGATGATGGCACCAGTTGGGTCATGAAGACGACGAAAAGATCCTCGGCTGGGTCGATCCAAAATGCTGTGCTGGCCGCCCCTCCCCAAAAATATTCGCCTGTGGATCGCATGACCTGGGTGGTTGGCGCATCGATCACTACGGCCATTCCCAGGCCATAACCAATGCCTTCAGTGGACGATTCACTCCACACTGGCTGGCCCATGGTGGCCATGTCCTTGTTATCGGGCAGGTGGTTTACGGTCATGAATTCCACTGTCTTGCGACCTAGGACGCGGGCACCATCCAATTCACCCTTTTGCAACAGCATCGCGCAAAAGCGGCCATAATCGCCAATGGTGCCCGTCAGGCCACCGCCGCCTGACAGGGTTTCAGGTGCTTTGAGGTAATGGCTGTCGGCGGGCGCATCGTTCAGTTTAAGGCCCACGCCAGCGCTTCTTCGGATGTGCAAATTCTGACTGCCGATGCCGGCCAGACCCCCGCCTTCCGAAGGATCGTAACATGCAGCGAAGCGATCCACTTTGTCGGCAACAACCTGAAAGGCTGTATCGGTCATGCCTAGGGGCCGGAAAATTCGTTCGGCAAAAAATTCTTCTAAGGTTTGCTCGGACCAGACTTCCACCAAACGTCCCAGGACATCTATGGCGACGGAATATCCCCATCCCGACCCAGGCTGGCGCACCAAGGGCGCCGTTGCTAGGCGCCGAGTGGTCTCGGCCAGATCGGTGCCGTCCTCGGTCTGGCGGCCGGGATTAAAAATAATTTTGTTCTGACGGTAAAATTCCTCCACCGGCCCCGCCTCCATGAATTCGTACGTAAACCCCGCCGTATGGGTCAACAGATGGCGGACTGTGATGTATCTCGCCGCCGGTACGGTGATTAAGGCATCTGAACTTGCGTCCCAGACTTGCATCTCGCTGAATTCCGGCAGAAATTTAGCTATTGGATCGTCCAATTGGAAATGCCCGTCCTCATAGCAGATCATTGCTGCCGCCGCCGTAATCGGTTTGGTCATAGAATAGATGCGGAAAATGGTGTCCTCTGCGACCGGTTTTCCCGCCTCCAGATCCATTTGGCCCGTGCAATTGAAATAGGCGCATTCCCCGCGCCTGTGGATCATAGCGGTCAACCCGGCCAGACGGTTGGAGGCGACTTGGTCATCCATCCACGCAGTCAACTTGTCCAAGCGCGCGCGCGACAGGCCGACGGTTTCCGGCGCCACCACTTCCATCTGCCTCTTCTCCTTCGAAACGGACCGCCAGATCACGACTTCGTCTGGCCTAACAACCGGTTGCTATCTATAGCGATTCATAGCCTGAAAGGAAAAACGGTGTCCAGTCAACGCGACTATCAATCTGGACTGAAAATACGAAAGAGCCTATTTGCGTGAGTCGATCGGCCTAACATTGAACAATTTCAGGTAGGAGCTTGATAATGATACCTAGCTTGAATAACTGGAAGCATATGCGATCTCGTTTATGGACAGAGAGGTATAGATAGGAAACTTATTGGTTTGCTCCAGGAGGAGTGGCCTCGGCCACCAAATTTCTTAACTGACTCCGTGCAGACGTTGGCGTTCAGCGCTATGTAATTATTCCACTTGCGGCTCTCGTAGAATTAGTCGTAATAACGATTTGGAATTGAGCAATTTGGCCCGGTTCGCTGGATCCGTTAACCAGCACCCTATGTGTTTCGGTGTCCGTTGCCTCGCTGTTCGCTCGATGTTGACTCAATGCTGCCCAATTTATGGATGATGGTAGCATTTCTGTGGCAACTAGATAGCGAATTCACTGGAACAGCGGTTGGTTAGTCTTAATGGTTGGTTAATTGGATTATGTTAATAGTGTTTGCTGTATGAATTGTTGTTGAATGTGGTCTATTAGACCGGGGGCGAAACTAAGTGTTTTCTAAGCTATTCGGTTTGTTATCCGCGGATATGGCCATTGACCTCGGGACTGCCAATACCCTGGTCTACGTTAAAGGTCGCGGCATCGTCCTGAACGAACCCTCTGTGGTGGCCATAACTACGCGCAAGGGCAAAAAGATGGTCCAAGCCGTGGGTGAAGAGGCCAAGATGATGCTTGGCCGGACGCCTGGGAACATCGAGGCCATCCGCCCATTGCGCGATGGGGTGATTGCTGATTTTGAAGTCGCGGAGGAAATGATAAAGCACTTCATCCGCAAAGTTCATAACCGACGCAGCTTTGCCTCGCCCCAAATCGTCGTCTGCGTACCTTCAGGCTCAACGGCGGTGGAGCGTCGAGCTATCCAGGAATCTGCCGAGAGCGCCGGTGCCCGGCGGGTCTATCTGGTTGAAGAACCCATGGCAGCGGCCATCGGCGCCGGGCTGCCGGTGACGGAACCCACGGGCTCAATGGTGGTCGACATCGGCGGTGGCACCACAGAGGTTGCTGTCTTGTCCCTGGGTGGCATCGTCTATTCCCGCTCGGTCCGCGTAGGCGGAGACAAGATGGATGAGGCGATCATCGGCTATATCCGCCGCACCCATAACTTATTGGTGGGTGAGGCCACCGCAGAACGTGTGAAAACGGAGATAGGCTCTGCCTGTGCGCCAGAAAACGGCGAAGGGGTGGAAATGACTATCAAGGGCCGCGACCTGATGAACGGCGTGCCCAAGGAGATCTTCGTTAGTCAGCGGCAGATCGCTGAAAGTATGGCAGAACCGGTAGGCGCCATTGTCGAGGCAGTGAAGGTCGCTCTGGAACATACTGCACCAGAACTGGCTGCCGATATCGTCGATAAAGGCATTGTGCTGACGGGTGGGGGCGCCTTGCTAGGCAATCTGGATTTTGTACTCCGCCATTCTACGGGCTTGCCGGTTTCGATTGCCGACGGACCACTATCGTGCGTGGCCCTGGGCACAGGCCGGGTGTTGGAAGATATGAAATTGTTTAAGGACAGGGAGGTCTTTGACGCGTCTTACTAGACCTCGTATGTGAGGGGTCTCTGACCCTGTTGATCAAAGGTTTTGAGCGAGACGGGCGGGACAAGTAGTGGCGAAAGGGCCAAGACTAACGACGCTATCGAAGGTCGCTGCGCCCGCGCGGGGGATGGCGCAGCGCTTTGGCTTGCTTTTGCTAATGGCCGCCGCCGGGACCTTGCTGATCCTAGGTAAAACTCATGGGGAGGTTATCCGCCAACTGCGCATTATGGCGGTAGAGGCCTTTGCGCCGGTATTAGAAGTGATGAGTGCCCCGGTGGTTTCGGCCCGCCATGCGGTTGCCGAGGTCGAATTCTTTTGGAATACCAATCGGGAAAACCGAGTCTTACGGCAACAGGTGGCGAGGCTGAGTAAGTGGCAGACAATTGCCCGAAACCTGGAAAAGGAAAACGCCAACCTGCGCGGTCTGTTGAATCCGGCCCACGATCCCGCGCCAACGTTTATCTCGGCCCGAGTGATTGGCGATACCGGCGGCCTGTTCGTGCAATCCGCCCTACTGAACGCTGGCCGTCATGAAGGTGTTGAACGAGGCCAGGCAGTGACAAACGGCCTGGGACTAGCCGGCCGGGTGGTGGAGGTGGGAAAGAAATCTTCTCGATTGCTGTTGCTCACCGATTTGAACTCACGTGTTCCCGTGGTAGTCGAGCATTCCCGCCACCGCGCTGTGCTGGCTGGAGATAATTCGGCCCGGCCGCGTCTGACTTTTCTGCCCTCTAATGCCACGGTCAATCCCGGAGACCGGATAGTCACCTCCGGCCACGCCGGCGTGTTTCCGCCGGGGCTGTCTGTTGGTATTGTCTCCTCAGTCAGTGAGGGTGAGGTGCGCATTCAACCGTTTGTGGACTGGGCCCGATTGGAATACGTCACCATCCTACGGTATCGCACACTGCCGGCGGATGACATCACGCGAACAGGAAACGCAAAGGCGATCGGTGCGGGACAGTAAATGCAAATAACGCTGACCAACAGGATAATAGATTTTGCCAGAGCGGGTATCCCTTTCACCTTGTCAGTTTTTCTGATTCTTCTCGCAGTTCTGCCCTATGGCTTGCCGAAGTCTTCCCTAGCGGCACCCATTTTGGCCTTGATCTCGGTTTATTATTGGAGCGTATTTCGTCCGGATCTGATGCCGGCCAGCGCGGCTTTTCTTCTGGGCCTTATGGTTGATATTCTCAGCGGCGGGCCGCCGGGCCTAAATGCTCTCGTGTTGATCATGGTAAATTGGGCTGCTTCGGGCCAGCGTCGGGCTTTGGCTGGCAAATCCTTTGCCGTGGGCTGGCTGGGATATCTTTTGATTGCGGCTGGCGCCGCCGGTACCAATTGGTTCATGGCCTCGTTGTTCCACGCCACGATCATCGAACCTGTGCCCCTGCTGGTCAGCCACGCTGTTGGCACTGCCGCCTATCCCCTAGTGGCAGTTCTGCTTGCACGGGCACATACCTTAACCTTATCGACGTAGTTGAAGATAGGCCATGGAAATGAACGGGGATCGGCATAAAGTCTTTACGCGACGCGCTATCTTGCTGGCGGGGGGCAAGTTGTCGTTGGCCGCTATTCTCATGGGCCGGATGTACTATCTGCAGGTGCTGGAATCGGATCAGTATCAGATGCTGGCGGAGGAAAACCGGATTTCCATGCGCCTGTTGCCACCGCCCCGCGGCTTGGTACTGGACCGTTTTGGCCATGAGTTGGCTTCGAACCGGCTGAACTACCGTGTCGTTTTGATCGCGGAACAGACCAATGGCGTAGCCGAAACCTTGGATCGCTTGGCCCGTGTTATCCCTATCAACCCCCACCAAAGACGTCGCGTTCTGCGCGAGGTCAGGCGCAAAAGACGATTTGTGCCAATTAAGGTGGCGGAAAACCTGACCTGGGAACAGTTTGCACGAATAAATGTTTTGCTCCCCGAACTGCCTGGCGTGCAGCCCGACGTGGGTGAAGGACGCCATTATCCGGTTGGTGTCGAGACTGCGCACGTCGTCGGTTACGTCTCCTCTGTCTCTGAAGAAGACCAAACCGGCGACCCTTTACTCGAATTGCCTGGTTACCGTATTGGCAAGAATGGAATCGAAAAAATTTACGATTTGCGTTTGCGTGGCAAGGCCGGCAACAGCCAAGTCGAGGTCAATGCGGTCGGACGGGTGATCCGCGAGCTGGAGCGTCAGGAAGGCCAGACCGGCGACGATGAAGACAATGCCGAGGATGACGCCCAGCGGCAGGAGGAAGGGGTAGATGAACCACTGGAGAATGACCAGGTAGAAGCGGTTGTCGAAAGCTCCGACAAGTTTGCCCTCCTGGCCGGTCAACCTGCCCAGGTCTTCGAGGATGGTTCGCCAGCCGGGAAGAACGGTTTGGATGAAATACATGACCAGGGTGATTGCCACGGCCATGCCGATGGCACCCACCGTGAATCGACGTACCCAGGTGGATTTCCAGCCTCGGCGAAAGGTGACACGCCAAATCGCCCACCAGGCCGGTTGCTGGGTTCTTGCTCCTTCATAGCGCAGATAGGCGGGGGCGCGAAACGCCATGTCTAGGCCTCCGCCTCCAGAGCTTCGAGGAAGGCGTCCTCCAGCGATCGCGCCGCGGGACGGATTCCCGAGACTTCGAGGCCCGCCGCCTTGGCGAGGCTGAACACTTCGGCCGGTTCCACGGCGGCTTTCTCTCGGGAAATTACGGCGACGGACCCAGATTCCTCC
>CAXGCE010000092.1:0-7101 GCA_964007795.1 uncultured Alphaproteobacteria bacterium
GTTGGTTGGCAGAAGACGAGGGATTGATATCCATTCGACCCCGCGAACCCGGTTATAATCCGATCGCGCTGACCGAGAGCGATAGCGAATGGATATTTTGGCTCAGTGTGGTACTCTATCCGGCGCTGATCGCACTCATCGGCTTGATGGTTGTTTCGAGCAAGGGGCGCTGGAGTTTGGCGGATTTGAGCGCGGCGGGGTTGGGTGTTGTGATCTCGTTGGGTATTGCCGGTCTCGTCAATTTCATGGGAGATCGCTACAATATTCGCCATGATATGACGGCTGATCAGCTGTTTACCCTTTCGAATGATACGCATCGACTGATTGAGCAATTGCAAGCCAATGGCCAATATGTAAAGGTCAAAACGTTTATGGGGGAGATGGAGGGTATACCGTATCAAGATCTGTTGGAGGAATACGGTTACATTTCCAAAAATTTCACTCATGAATTGATCGATCCCCAGAAGAACCAATTACAAGTCGAACAGAATAACATCCGTGAACGCGGTACCTCGATTGTTGAAGTAATCGTCGAGGGGAAAGTCCATAGTCAGCGAATAACCGAGCGAAGCGAGGAAGCCTTGAGCAATGCGATTCTCAAGGCACTTAAAGCGAAAGATCAGAAAGCCTATTTTACCGGCGGGCACGGCGAGGCCGAACTCGACCAAGTGGACGGCGAGGGCTATTCGATTCTCAAAGGGCGGCTCAAAGAGCTGAATTTCGCCGTTGAGAGCGGAATCGGCTTAACGGCTGATGTGCCCGATGACGCTACTTTGTTGGTCGTCTTGGGGCCGAAGGAGCCATTTGCTCCCGCTGAGGTCGAGATCTTACGTCGTTACCTTGGCGGTGGCGGCCGTGCTCTGTTATTGCTCGATCCAGGTGCGGCTACAGGGCTCGAAGGGTTGCTGGATGAGTATTCTATCGAATTGGGGCAGGACTTCGTCGTTGATTTGAGTGGGATGGGCCAACTTTTTGGTGCCGATGTCTCTGTGCCGGTAGTCATCAACTATGGCAACCATCCGATAACTGAACAGCTCTCGGCTGGCACGATGAGTTTCTATCCGCTCGTTCGTTCGGTGCGGCCGGCCGCACATCGCGAAAAGAATCCAGAGATTGAAGCGCTGGTCTATACGCACAAGAGCAGTTGGGGCGAAATCGACTTGGGGCCGATCAAAGGTTCGTGCGTATCTCGAGAGCCAGCGAGATATTTACAAATATGTCCATGATCAGACTGTACGCCTGATGAACCATGGGTTGACCCCTGTTGAGATATCGGAACAACTCGACTTACCACCGGGGCTGGATCAAAATTGGTCAGTGCGCGGCTACTACGGAACTGTGTCCCATGATTCAAAGGCCGTCTATCAACGTTATCTAAGCTGGTATGACGCTAACCCGGCCAATCTAAACCCTCTGCCACGTGGAAAAACCGCACTAAAGACGATAGAATATATGGGCGGATCTTCCGCGGTGCTGGAACGTGCCCGAAAGGATTTCGAGGATGGTAATTACCGCTGGGTGGCGCAGGTATTAAGTCATTTGGTATTTGCCGAGCCAGGTAACTTGCCAGGACGTGCTTTATTGGCTGACGCCTTTGAGCAGCTCGGTTATCAGGCTGAAAGCGCTTCATGGCGTAACGCTTATCTCTATGGAACGCAGGAACTGCGCAAAGGCGTTAAGCAACTAGGACCGCGCCGTATCCTCGGCCCTGGAATTTTGGCCGGCGTGACCGCCGGTACTTTGTTTGATTTCATGGCAATTAGGTTGAATGGACCCAATGCGGCAGGTCTTCACTGGCGGATTAACTGGGTGTTGCGCGATAGCGGTGAGCATGCGGCTATGAACCTACAAAATTGCACCCTGACCCATGTTTTCTCCGACATGCCAACGGAAGCCGATGTGACGGTCGAGACAGACCATGCTACCCTTGTATCCTTGAATATTGGCGAAACGGATGTCGACAGGGCAGCTAAGGCCAAACAACTGAAAATCGACGGTGATCAGTCCATTTTGGCGAGGTTATTCGACTTGATGGATGATTTCACAATGATGTTCGATGTCGTCGCGCCATCGCTTGAAAACTAACGTCCAAGGATTGTAATGGCGGCGACACTCTCCTCGATACCATAGAGCCCTCCACCGTTTTCGGCGATGGCCAGGCGCGCGCGCTCCACTTGACGAGCCCCCGCTTCGCCACGCAATTGCGTGGTCAGTTCGTAGATTTGGCACAGGCCCGTGGCGCCAATGGGGTGCCCTTTGCATTCCAGACCACCGGATGGATTGACGGGGACCCGCCCGCCTAGCTGCGTATCACCCCGCTCTGCTGCGGCACCACCGTCGCCGAAATCACAAAATCCAAGGTTCTCAACCTGCATGATCTCACCCATGGCAGTGGCATCATGCACCTCGGCAACATCCATGTCTTCAGGACCCACGCCGGCGCGCTCATAGGCCCGCCTCGCCGCCTTAGCAGTGATGTGCTGATCCGTCTCTTTCACAGAACGCGTAGAGCCTGTTTGCAAGATCGAAGCCTTGACCTCGATCGCTCGGGATTGATCCACCCCCAGGCGCTTCAGGCCTGCGTCAGTACAAAGGACCGCCGCTGCACCACCGTCAGAAATGGGCGCACACATGGGCAAGGTTAGAGGAAAGGTGATGGGCGGGGCGGCTAATACCTCGTCCACGGAATAAGGCATGCGGTACTGCGCCTTGTCATTGTGTTGAGAATGATTGTGGTTTTTCGCCGAAACGGCGGCGATTTGCCGTTGGGTTGTTCCGAAGATCTTCATGTGGTGTCGGGACCAGGCGGCATAAACATCCATGAACATGCTGTATGGCTTGTCGGAAGTAGTACCTGGCGGTACGGCGTAGCCCTGGCCTAGGGCTAGTAGTTTGTCCGTGTTTTCCTCGACCGTTGTGATGTCCCAGGCGCCGTCGAAGGCGCTGAACATGCGTTCCCGGTCGGATGAGTACATTTTCTCCGCTCCGACAGCCAAACTGGTATCACCTTCGCCGGCCTTTAGAAACTGCACCGCAAGGTTGAAGGCGGTCGCGCCTGAGGCGCAGGCATTTTCCACATTCACTACTGGGATTTCCTCTATACCCATATCCCGTAAAGCGATCTCGCCCCGGATCATCTCCTGGCCTTCCATATGCCCCTGGGTGGCGTTGGAAAAATAGGCCGATTGTAGGTCGTTCTTGTCCGCCCCGGCGTCTTGCAAGGCCTCGCCAACCGCCTCTGCCGTCAGGTGCTTCACGCTGCGATCCAACATCTTGCCCATTTGGGTCATCCCGATGCCGGCGACGTAGATCTTGGTCATAATTCTAGATGTCCTTGCCTGGGCTAAAATCATACCATACCTGAGTGAAATGATGCGGCACATAGAAATGTCTGATCGGAAAGCCGCCTTTGGTGACGCACGACTTTTTCTGCCTGGGCATTAGGTTCCAATATGAATTTATCAAATCCCGTCAATCTCCCTGATTTTTCGGACCTGGACCTGAATTTCGACATTGTTGACAGCCATCACCATCTATTCGATCTACAGGCGGTTTATTATCCCTGGCTAACGGACCGCCCTGAAAAGCATTTCCTGCTGGGCCACTATGACGGGTTGAAGCAGGACTATTCCGTCACCGACTACAGGGCGGATACGGGCGATTTGTCGGTCGTGCAAACCGTACATGTCGAGGCGGAGGCTGATCACGACAATCCGGTCGCAGAAACCCGCTGGCTATCCGGTCTGATGGAACGTGGCAATCTGCCCCAGGCTATCGTGGCTCACGCCTGGCTTCACCGGCTCGATTGCGAGGTTGTGCTAGCGGAACAGGCTTCGTTTCCTGAGGTGCGTGGTATTAGAAGCAAGCCGCGTGTATCGACCACAGCCGCCGGCCGTGTTCGGGTGCGCGGCAAGCCTATCAGCATGCAAGATGCGGCCTGGCGAAAAGGTCTTGGACTGCTGCGTAAGTATGGTCTTTCCTGGGACTTACGTGTGCCGTTCTGGCATCTGGCCGAGGCGGCGGATGTTTGCGCCCTGTATCCTGATCTGCCGATTGTTGTTGAACATACCGGTTTGCCCTGGGACCGGAGCGCCGGTGGGTTGGAAGAGTGGCGGCTTGGAATGACAGTCTTGGCGGAGATGGAGCATGTACATCTAAAAGTGTCGGAATTGGGGTTGGCTGGCGCGCCTTGGGACTATGACGACAACCGGCATGTCGTGCGGGAGGCCATTGAGATCTTCGGATTTGGACGCTGCATGTTCGCTTCAAACTTCCCCGTAGCCGGTCTGCGTATTGGCTATGTGGACCAACTCAGCGCCATCGCCCATATGATCCAAGACTGCTCTTTGCCGGAACGTAACGCACTGTTTCACGACACGGCGGTGAGATTTTATCGCCTCTAGTCTCGGGTCTTGGGTAGCTCAAAATCAGCCATCCGCTCTATCACGCGTATCATTTCGCTCAAGTCCCCTTCGCGCAGACCCATGGCTAGCGCCTGGCGTATGGTTTGATAGGTGGCGGCGGCGACGTTTTGCGGAACTTCAAGGCGTTCTGCTTCCATACGCCAAAGCA
Source organism: uncultured Alphaproteobacteria bacterium (assembly GCA_964007795.1). Lineage (GTDB taxonomy): Bacteria > Pseudomonadota > Alphaproteobacteria. The sequence goes on from CAXGCE010000092.1 coordinate 4,573, forward strand.
CCGCATCCTTTTCTATGATGTGCATGGGCGCCTCCATGTTGAAGGCGCGGTTCAGAATGAAGTTGGGCACCTTAGTCAAGGTGGCGCTGTTTTGGCCGGAACCGGAATTCATCACGGATAATGCTTTTTCCGGATCTACGCCGCCTTTGGCCGCCATCACCAAGGCCTCGCAAGCGATCACTAGGTTGGTAAAGGACATAATGTTGTTGGAAATTTTTACCAACTGCGCTTGGCCGACCTCTGACCCCACATAGTGGATATCTCGTGCAAATGATTGCAGGAATGACTCTACCTGGTTGAATACTGCTTGTGGGCCGGAGGTCACGACGGTGATGTCACCATTCCAAGCCCTTTGCACCCCGCCGGTAATGGGTGCATCCAACATGGCGATACCCTTTGCTGCCAGGTCTGCTTCCACTTGGCCCACGGCCTGGGTTCCCATGGTGCCCAAATTTACGAATGTTGTTATTTTACTGCCTTGTAGAATGCCTTCCTCACCAGAGATGATGGCATGAAAACTGTCAATGCTGGGCATGCAGGCAAAAACCACCTCGGCTTCATCCGCTACCTGTGCTGGTGAGCCAAGTATTCGAGCCTGCTTTTCCGCCAGGGACTTTGTGGCATTGGGATTTATATCGAACACGGCGAGGGATTTGTGCTTATCCAAAATATTGGTGGCTAGTGGTGCACCGATACTCCCAGTTCCGATGAAACCTGCTTTCATTTTAGTCTCTCCCGTTGCGGCTTGTGGATCTGATTTCATGATACGATATCCGCTAGATAATGGAGAGTGATCGGAGGGCGGATGTTTTTTACCACGAGGAGCGCCGAACGCCCTTATCATTTGGGGTCGTTCCCGATGGAGTCTCTTCCCAGGGACGATGCCGTTTTCGCAGAGGAGGCGGCCCGGCCGCCTGCGTGCGCGCCAAAATATAATAATCCGCCCAAGGGGCCGCTGGCCAAGTCGCTCCGCACCTATTTAGATATTTTTATTGAAACCGCAGTGACGAATCCGGCGCCGGTCAGGGCCCCCGTGCCGGACGACCCCTTCCGCCGCATGGTGGATGTTAAGGGGTATGGTTATTTCATGAATGCCTCGCAGATTGCAATTTGTCGTATTCCTCCAAATGCCTGGACAAATGACGGCAAATCACATGCGCATCAATTTGCTGTGGTTCTTTTATTGGAACACGGGCGGGTACCAGAGACCGGCAATCCAGCCCGTCAATGGATTGCTCCAGCAATTCCGGAAGCGGGTGACGCCCGCATCGGCGGTATAGCTGTTTGTTTGTCAGGGCATATCCAGAAATTGGGATTTTCCGCCTCCGCCCACGTTATGGGTGCGGGCAGCCTGGATTTGGATCGTTTAGCGGTTTTGGCCGGATTGGCCGTACGGGACGGTGATATACTGGTAAATCCGTATGTCGAGGGTGGCTTTTCCATTGCTGCCGTATCCACGGACTATGCATTGGCCGTGGATCGTCCGTTGTCACGCTCCGCACTCAGCGCCATGGGTTTGTCCTATTGGTTGGGCCAGAACGGAGCTACCTCCGGGCGGGAACGGAAGCGCAGGGCGGGCCGGGCAACCCATCTCAGTGATTATGCCATGGAGACAGTACCCCGCGTGGATCGGCCCACGACGTTGATCCTGGATGATGAGGTGCCCAAAGTCTCCAAACGGGCGGCATTCTTCGACCGGGCGCTGCGCGGTGATTTGGGGCCAAAAGCGCAAAGAGAACGACATCGCTTCGCCTTCAAACAACCGCACACCTCAGGCATGATGGCCTCAATGCGGGCCATGGTGCCTATTCAGGGCGGGGAGCCAGCCGTTGATGCTAGGCCGGAAGATTACGATGACCCTGCTGCTAACAGCCGCGCCCTGAAATCCTTGTCCTACCTTTTGGGTGCCGATCTGACGGGCATTTGTGAAATTCCTGACTATGCCTGGTTCTCCCACGGCGCCAAGGGGGAGGAGATCACGCCATACCACCAGTTCGCCGTGGTCATGCTGATTGACCAGGAGTTCGACACCATGGAAGGGGCTGCCGGCGACGACTGGATTTCCGGTACCCAGTCCATGCGGGCCTATCTGCGCGGGGCGGAAATTGCTGGTGTCATGGGCGATACCCTGCGTCAATTGGGTTTTCCGTCACGATCGCAAACTAACGTAGATAGCGATGTGTTGCATATTCCTTTGGTGTTGTGGGCGGGTTTAGGGGAATTATCTCGCATCGGGGAACTGGTCTTGAACCCATTTGTCGGCCCACGCTTCAAATCCGTCGTACTGACTACGGACATGCCTCTTGAAGTAGACAAACCGGTGGATTTCGGTCTGCAGTATTTTTGTGAACATTGCACGAAATGTGCCCGGGAATGTCCTTGCGACGCCATTTCCTGGGGTGACAAGATTATGTTCAACGGTTACGAGATCTGGAAACCGGATGCGGAACGCTGCACTCATTACCGCCTGACCAATGCCAAGGGGTCTGCCTGCGGGCGTTGCATGAAGACTTGCCCCTTGAACAAGGT
>CAXGCE010000093.1:0-7100 GCA_964007795.1 uncultured Alphaproteobacteria bacterium
AGCATGAGGAAGCTGGTGCTGCATCCGTTGATTTTCTGCGCCTAATGGGCACCGTGGCCATCGGTTTCATGTGGGCGCGGATGGCTCGCGTCGCCCGGGACAGGCTGATGGACGGTAGTGATGACGAGGCGTTTTACAAAATGAAGCTGAATACGGCTCGTTACTACATGGGCCGCGTGATGCCGGATACCGCCTCGCTGAAGGTCCGCGCCACGGCCGGTGCTGACGTCCTGATGATGCCCCTCGACGAGGCGTTCTAATCTTGGCGGAACGTCACCAGCAAGTTTATGCTTGTTGCCAGGGCTGGAGTGGCGATTAGGTAAATGGCGTTGTTGTCACCGCCGCCATGGCCCTTTGGGTCGATGGTGCCATAAGGCATACGTCTCAAACATAGACCAAATTTTTGTTGGTTTGCCGTCGGCTTGCCGCATGGCGGTCAAGCGGGGCTTGGAAACCTGAAAGGCAAATGGCGTGGTCCGCGTACTTGGCCGCCGGCCCAGGTCACAGCGTCCGGATCCATCAATTCAAACTCCGGGATGCGTTCAAACCAAACACGCAGGGCCACGTCCATTTCCATTCGCGCTAGGTTGGAACCAGCGCACCGGTGTGGCCCAATGCCGAAGGCAATATGGCGGTTCTTTTCCCGATCCAAGATCACTTTGTCCGCATCCTCGAAAGCCTCCGGATCCAGATTGGCGGCTGGGAAGTTCATTAAAACTTTGTCTCCCGGCTTGAAAGTCACACCACCGGTATGGACTTCCTCGGTAACCTGGCGGGCCATGGTTACGGGTGCATAAACCCGCAGCATTTCCTCAATAGCCAATGGGAAAAGGTCCGGTTCGCCGTTTAGGCGCCGCCGGTGATCTGGGTGGATTGCAAAATGCAGCAGGGCCGATCCGATGGAACTCCATGTCGTGTCGATGCCGGCAACCAGCAACAAGTTGCACATGCCGATCACTGCCTTGCGGGCTACGGGCTGGCCGTTGATTTCCTGTGCCAATAAATGGGAAATCAAATCATCCTGGGGTTCTACCTTGCGCTCATCCACCAACTCGCCGAAGAACTGACGCAGAATTCGATTATATTTGTTCCGTTTTTCAAGATCCGTATTGCCCTCTTCTAGTACACCGCGGATCCAGCCAACGAATTCATCCGTACGTTCCACGTCCACGCCTATCACGTGGGCGATTGTCTTAGCTGGAATGTGCACCGCATAATCCAGTGCGGCATCGCAGGCGCCGTTGTCGATGAAGCGGTCGATCAGCTTGTGGCACAAGGCTTCAGTGAAGGGACGATGGGCTTCCGTCGCCTTGGGTGTGAACAGGGGCAGCAGCAAACGCCGCATTGGCACATGTTCGGGTGGATCAGAGGTAATGGGTGGCACTGCAGCGCCATACTCTGCCAGGACCGGGTCAAACTCGATTTCCTCCCGCTTTTGGCTGACTACCAGAACATTCTTGGAGGACAGCGCCGGCACCATGCGGGCAAAGGCTTGCAAATCCGCGTATTTTGTAGGCATCCAGCTGCCACCCCAACGTTCGGTATGGGCAATTGGGCATTTGGTTCGCAACTCTTCCCAGACAGGGCTGGGATCTCTCACATAGTCCTCGTCAAAAATATCGTAGTCCGAGGACCAGTCGTTTACCGGCGGGTTCGTTCCCATGTTCTAGCTCCCCTTTTCCGGAGTCTACTCGTTCACGAACTCAATGGCGTATTCGGGGCAGTTCTGTACAGCCAGCTTGGCTTTTTCCTCTAACTCCGGGGGCACTATCCCATCGTTCAGGGCGGTGGCCGTTCCATAATCGTCAACATCAAATAATTCAGGCGCCAGCGCGCAACAACGATTGTGGCCTTCACATTTGTCGGGGTCGACTTTGACACGCATAAGACCTTCCTTCGTGACTTTGACCAATGTGGTACATTTGGATATTAAGGTTGCAATAGTACTGTCGCGGCGTCGGGATGTCTATTGCGGGGAGGTTGAAGTATGGGTTTAGTCAGTGGAAAAGTCGCGATGGTGACCGGCGCGGCGTCGGGGATTGGCCGGGCTTGTGCCAAAACCTTGGCGGATGAAGGCGCGGAGGTTGTAGTTACTGATATTGATAGCGAAGGCATGGAGACCACGGTTAGTAACATCGAAGGTGCAGGCGGGACAGCGTTCGCGTTGGCGCACGACGTGACGGACGAGGACGCCTGGGTGACCGTGTTGGAAACAGTAAAGGATCGTTACGGCGGTCTGAATATCCTGGTTAACAATGCAGGAATTGGTATTGGCGGCCCACTGCTGGAAATGTCGCTGGAGGATTGGCGCCGGCAAAATGCCATCAACCTAGATGGCGTGTTTCTGGGCACCAAGCACAGCATCCCCCTGATCCATGAATCGGGTGGCGGCTCCATCATCATTATGTCTTCGGTGGCTGGCTTGCGGGGTTCGCCCGGGTTGGCGGGATATGGCGCCTCCAAAGGCGGCGTCCGTCTGTTCGCTAAATCGGCTGCCTTAGAATGTGCTAACGCTGGCTTAAATGTGCGGGTAAATTCGGTGCATCCGGGCATAATCGACACGCCTATCTGGACAAAAATTTCTGCCCAGGGTCTGGTCCCTGGAGGCAACGCCATAAATCCGGATGTATTGGCCAGTGATACTGTTGCCCATCGAGCCGGACGTCCACAAGAAATAGCTGACGGTGTTCTTTATCTGGCGTCCGACTTGGCCGCTTACGTCAACGGCTCGGAATTGGTTATTGATGGTGGTTTAACAGCGGGACGCGACCGGCTAGCATCGCGGGACTAAATATTCCGTATTAGATTTCGTGCCCTTAATTGCCAATTGTTCCGGGTGATTTAGTTTGACACGGTCAACTCGCACGCCGCCTAAGTTGATGACCCAGACGCCATCCAAGGGAGTGATATCGGTCAGCGATTTATCCTCCATAGGGTTGTCGCCTAAACCAAAAACCACAGTATTGACTTGTTACCCGAACGGCTTTGACTTGATCCATTCGACTGTTTCCCGCAATAGGGTTGGGATATCCCGAAGGTGCACGCCTAAGCTGTCTCGGCGGACAAAATTAAACCCAGTTGCCGGCACCGGCGTTTCTATCAGGGGCGTGGGCATATTCATGTCCGGTAAAATCTTTTTTAGCTCAGCATAAATTTCCTGCCAGTGCCAGCTTTCATAAACGCCAAAATAGCGGCCGAATGCCTCGGGGTTTTCAAAAGTCGCCAGGAACAGCGCCGCCAGATCGTGCAAATGAACCATGGAGGAAGAATCGTTGGGCGTTTCCGTGTGCCGGCTCGCACCCCCATCGATTAGGGATTTCAGCCAGGCATGTGGACTGTTGTTCATTTGGGAAGGAAGGATAACCGGGCCGAACATACCTGTCGGCAGGATGATGGATAGACGCATGTCATGTTTATCGGCGAACTCGATCGCGGCCTTCTCCATGACGGTCTTGGTGGCGGAGGTATATTTTTTTGCGCGACATTGCTCCTCTTCGTCGGACCAATGGTCTACCTCGTTCTTAATTGGCACTGACGGTACAGGGTTGGTAGAGGATGTTGAGCTGCAAATCACTACGTTACCTACCTCCTGTCGAGCCGCAGCACGCATAATGTTCAGGCAGCCATTGACGGTGGGCAGGATGATTTCACGGTAACCTTGCTCATCCTCCATCTCTCGCGCGGGCTTGCCGGTAGGTCCGGCATAAGTGGGTATAAGGCAGGCTATGAAGACGCAATCGGCCCCGGCTAGTGGCGCATCGAAATTGTCTTCGTTTGCCATGTCGCCGCTAAAAAGCGTCAGCCGCTCGCTTGCGCCTGGCAGTGCCATTAAATATGGCGCCTTGTCGGGGGCATCCTTGTTCCGCATCACGCCGTGGACACTATAGCCTCTATCAAGAGCCGCCTTGACGATATTGGAGCCTACAAGTCCGCTGGCCCCGACAATGCTAAGTGGTTTGTTAGATATGGTCATGTTTATACATCCTCATCCCTCAGATGATGCAGGTGGCCGCCTGCTCAGCATCATTTACTTTAGTGATCCGATCATATCTTTATGGATCGGAAGGGTCGCGGTTTCGGGAAATATTTCAAGAAATTCTCAATATCGATTGGTGCTATATAGTTTGGCTGGGTCTGCGCTCGGATTTTCACAGCCCGTTTCCAAAATTTTTTGATATGTTGTTGATAGGGTCGAAGACGTACTTAACTAGACTCTTGTGTTCCCGGACCGCTTCGTCACGCGGCCCTTTCTGTTGTGCCGTTCCCTGGCAATAGAGCGGTGAGAACATTCTCTACGATCCGGTGTCCGGCGCGGGCATCCATGGACAGGATGCTCTCGGGATGGAATTGTACGGCGGCAATGGGCTGGCTGGTATGCCGTACCGCCATGACCATGCCTATCTCGTTACGGGCGATGACCTCCAAATCGTCGGGTATTTTTGTGGATACGGCTAACAGACTGTGATAGCCGCCGACTCGATTACCCTGGGCAATGCCGTCGAACAAACCGGTGCCATCATGATCCAACTTCCAGTATTTTCCGTGACGTGGCACGTCCATTACCGACAGCTCACCGCCGAAGGCTTCCACAATGCCCTGCAGGCCGAGGCAGACGCCGAATTGGGGGATGCCTAGTTCGGCGATAGCGCGTACCAGATCAGGGACGCCGAAATCTTTGGGCCGGCCTGGTCCTGGAGAGTGGATCACAAGGTCCGGCCGTTCGGCCAGAGCCGCCTGCGCCGGCGCGCCGTGACGAAAAGTTTGCACATTCGCACCGGTCTGGCGGAAATAGTCAGCTAGGGTATGCACGAAGCTGTCTTCGTTATCCACCATGACTATGCGCACGCCGGCATATTTGGGCTCCGCATTGATTTCGACGGGCTCGTCGCCCGTGCGACCCAGATTGGCCATAGCTTTGAAAAATGCGGTGGATTTGACTCGGGTCTCCAGTTCTTCCTCTTCCGGCAGGGAGTCGTAAACAAACGTTGCGCCAACCCGGTAGTCGGCCCGGCCCTGCTCCAGATGCACGGCGCGGATGGTGATGCCTGTATTCACGGTGCCGGAAAACATCAAGGCGCCGATGGCGCCGCCATACCAGCGTCGAGGGGAGATCTCTTCGTGCTCGATTATCTCCACCGCCTTGCGTTTCGGCGCACCAGTTAGAGTGACGGCCCACATGTGGGAAAGAAAGGCGTCAATGCCATCAAAGCCCTCACGCATGCGACCTTCCACATGATCGACGGTATGGAACAGGCCTGCATAACGTTCGATGGCGCGCCGGGCCAATAGTTTCACACTGCCGGGACGGCAGATGCGAGATTTGTCATTACGGTCCACGTCCGTGCACATTGTCAACTCGACTTCATCCTTTTCTGAGTTGTAAAGAGCCTGGATGCGCTCGGCGTCTTCCATGGCGTTGTCGCCCCGCCGTGCTGTTCCGGAGATGGGGGAGCTTTCCACACGATCGCCTTCCACGCGCACAAACATTTCGGGCGAAGCACCGATAAGTTGCTCATTAGCGAATTGGAAGAAAAATTCGTATGGTGAAGGGTTGAGCCGCCGCATCATGTGGAAGATGTCCGACGGCTGCCCGTGATAGGCGGTTTGATACTTGCGACTCATGACAACTTCGAAAATATCGCCTATATGCATGCGTTTGCGGGCCATTTCCACTTTGGCCATATAGTCTTCTGGCGTGTGGTCAGATGTGATTTCTCCCTTCGAATTAGACATTGACGTGGCGATTTTTTTTATTCCGCTAAACGCGGTCTCACTTAATCCTATGGTGGTCTGGGTTCGCCGTGTGAATTCGTATTCATAGGAATGGGCTTCTTCCAAGCGGCGGTCCAGCACCATAATGCGGTCAGGCAGGTATAGATGCAGTAATTTATCCTCGTCCCCGCGCGGCATGGACAGGGGTATCTGTTCAAATTCATAAATTAGGTCGAATCCAAAGGCGCCCCATAGGCCGAGGAAATCGTCTCGCATGCCGCGGAATTCCGCCATCAGAGTCCGGATCGGCGTGAAGGTGGAGGGCTGGCGGCTGCGTTCCTCCTCAGCAAAAATGCGATTGGGGCTGGTAATGGTCAGGAAGAGGTTGGTCTCATCCTCGCTCTTCAGCTTTATGTTAGGAGCTTTCAATAGCAAAGGTCGCAACATGGCCAGTAAAGGCACGCCGCGCCCGTTTAGGGCTGTCAGGCGAAATTTATCCTGGTGGGCTACTACTTCCACCGGAGGATCTATAAAGCCGAAATCCCATCGCGCATAACGATCCTGATCCTCTACACCGGAGGATAGATAAGCGCCCCGCGTGTCGTTCAATGCGTCGATCAGAAAATCGATACCGCGTTCATAGTCGATCTCCCGGTCCGTACGGTCGATTACGATGCCCGAGGGAGAAACAAATGAATAATTGGTCATGACAGGTGCACCTGAAGGCTCGGTCGGTTGCGGTTATCACCCTAACCGGGCGCCACCGCAACGAATGTTGATGAAATGAAACAAAGAGGCGGCGTCAGACGCTACCGAGGCAACCGAATGGCTTCACCAGAGAAATGCGATAAATTTGGGCGGGTGTTGCTCCGTCACAGAGGTACACTGCCTTGTCCGTTGCATCTTCATAGTGGGAGGACGCTAACATGGTGTTCAATTTGCGTCTAGCACTAGGAAAGCTCTATCCCCAGAAATTTGGGGCGCACTCCCTGGGTTTGCCTATCCTACCGCGGGCCTTGCTGTTTTCCGGGAGTAGTTTGCCGGGAACAGGAGCACATACATAGCGTCGGTGCTGCGCGGTGTAACGGCGCTCTGGTTACCCGTGTTCAATCATGCCAACACACTCAACAGAGTGGGCGGAAAGCCAATTTGGTGGGATCCTGATGCTGATCCGACCGATCACACCAAGCCGCTGCCGTGGGATGAGGCACTCCGCATAGGCCATTATCTGTTGAATGACGCCGGAATACACACTAGGGCCATCATTGGACAGTGGGCCCACAACTATCCTGACCAGCCTAGCAGACACGACGATTTGGAGAGTGGGTATGGAGCTGAGGCATTCCCCAACATGAGTCGAATGGACTGGGCCATAGAGTTGTACAACT
>CAXGCE010000094.1:0-7065 GCA_964007795.1 uncultured Alphaproteobacteria bacterium
ATGACTGGCGGGCAAATTTGGGGGAGATCGACTTCCTGTCCATCAACTGCATGAAGAACGAAGAAACCAACGGCATGGTGGCTGCCGCCGAATTGACTGCCATGAAGGAAACAGCCTTTGTGGTCAATACGGCGCGCGGTGGCATCGTCGACGAAGGGGCACTTTATGATATCCTGAAATCCAAAGGCATCGCTGGTGCCGGGATTGATCCATTCGTGGTGGAACCGGCAACCAATGACAATCCCCTCTTCCAATTGGAGAATATTATTGTCAGCCCTCATTCTGCCGGAGTGACGCAGGAGTCGGTTTTTCGTATGGGTCAGATCGCGGCTCAAAATGTGGTGGATTGTTTTGATGGCAAGCTGGATCCGGCGAATGTCATCAACCCGGAAGTTCTGAAGTAAATGGTCACGCCAGCACGGGAGCTGGTGAGCCAGGTCACCCAGACCATGGGTCAGCGGGGATCGCCACTTGACTTGGTTAAGAATTCCAAGGGAATGAAAGCCCTGTTAACCAGTAATCCTAATGCTAGGTGCGATGAATATCTTGTCACTTTGGCAAGTTGCGTGAAACAAGGGTCAGTCACCAGCGAAGTTTCGGATTTAAAGGCGGTCTATTGAAACTACCGGGTCAAGGGTCTGCCCTAGCGGGCATGTTGGTTATCGGCTTGGGCACCTTGATCGTGCCCTTGGATAGAGCCGTTAATATCGCTTTCCCAGACATCACGACCGATTTCTCTATTGCCATCTCAGATATTCAATGGGTGGTGCTGTCTTACGTATTGACCTACGCCGCCCTGATGCTGGTGTTCGGCAAACTAGGGGATATGTTTGGGCATAGGCGCATATTTCTGATTGGTCTGGCCCTTTCAGCTGTCGCATTCACCGCGTGTGCTTTGGCTCCAGCCTTTCACTGGCTGCTACTTGCGCGGTTGTTGCAAGGGATCGGCGCGGCTCTCGTTTTGAGTTGTGGTCCCGCTCTTGCGACAGCACTCTTTCCGGAAAGCAGCCGTGCGCGGGTTCTGGGTGCCTATACCATGATGTTCGGGATAGGCGCTGCAGTCGGCCCGTTCCTTGGCGGATTTATGGTTCAGATCTGGGGATGGGAAGCCGTCTTCTGGTTCCGCTTGCCAATCTCGTTAGCTGCATTAATAACCCTGCCCTGGCTGCCCGACCGACAGGCAGAACGGAGAACAGGTAAATTCGATTTTCTGGGCGGATTGCTGTTAGCGTTTGGCCTTGGAGCTCTCATGCTGGCGCTCAATCATATAACTGGCCAGGGTGGCTATGGCATCTCAATTGGAATAGCGGGCATTGCCGCGCTGGTATTTTTTGTCTGGCGCGAAGTCCGTTCAGAGGAACCAATTATCCCTGTGGTCGCCTTCGGCCAGTGGGATTTTACGGTCCTGAACGTCTTCAATGGCCTGGTCATGCTGGTAGGGTTTGCGCCCTATCTAATCGTGCCCTATTTCCTAGTACGAGCAACGGGATTCGGTTTAGGCGCCGGCGGCATTATTCTTGCCGTATCTGCCGTAGGCCAAGTGGTCGCCGCCCCCATAGGTGGCTGGTTGTTAAGCTGGCGGCGGGTATCAATTAACGCCAGCCCAATTGCCCTGTTAAGCTCCTTTTTGGTGGCCTTGGCAACCATAGCAATGGGCACATGGACCCAAAACGTGAATTTTACCACCATGGCCATCCCGATGTTCATTCAAGGCCTGGGCCTAGGACTATTCCAACTTTGCATTTTGGACGTCGCAGCGCAGCGCCTTGATGTGCGCGATCGTGGTGTTGCCGGCAGCCTGGTACAGGTCTCCCGCACCATCGGAGTGATTTTAGGCGCAACCTGCCTATCTCTGATCTTTGCGGAACTGCGAGAGGTCTTAGGCGGCAACGATACGAACGCACTGGACGCCTTCCTGCTCGCCTATCGCTACACGTTTTTCATAGCCGGTATTGGTCTGCTGCTTTGTCTCTTCCTCACCCTCATCCGCCCCCGCCTATGGTTTGGATAGGACAACCGGCATCAGTACGAACGCGGCTATGCCGCTCCAAGATCCAGTCGCTCGTCGGGAGGCAGAGTGTCAGTGACCAGATCGCGGATCAGACGTTTGTTGGGTAAAGGTTCAATCAGCATTTCGCCCGCCGAGATAGGTGTGGTGCAGGCGTATCTGGTCTCACCATCGATACGCATGACGCATTCCTTGCAGGCATTGGCATTGATGCAAGAATAGCGCACGGCCAGGGTGCCATCGGTCGTGCGCTTGATACCGCGTAAGGCGTCCAACACCGACTGGCCGGGTTCAAATTCAAAACAGAATTTGTCGTACCGGATGGGGTCGCCAAAAACGCCGCGACGGATTTTCAAAATTGCCGTCAACCGCTCGGACATTACATTACCTTTGTATTGTTCTGCCGGCGCACTTCGGCGCGGGATAAATTTATGCCATGGCCATCCTGGGTAATAACCTGGTGGCAAGTCCAGGTGTTATCCAATATAGGGAAATCTTCCCGCTGATGTGAGCCCCTGCTTTCCGTACGCCCGAGTGCTGCGGTTGTGACCACGTGGGCCACATCCAGCATATTCCGAAGGGCAAACCAATCAGCCCGCTGTTGGTTGAAGGCCAAAGAGCCGCCGGTGGCCATACTCGGCAGGTCCGCCGCCATCTGGTCGATGGCGGCCAACGCTCGCCGCAAGCCCTCATTTGTGCGGAATGGCCCCACATCGCGTTGCATTATGGCTTGCAATTCGGCGATAGCTTCAGTCGGATTGGCGCCCACTTCCGGACGACGAGCTGTTTCCTCTAGTACGGCAAGAAATGGTGTGGCGGCATCGCTGACACCCTTAACCTCCTCGGAGGCCGACGCGGCTAATCGTCCAGCCAGTTCGCCAAACACAAACGCCTCCGTAATGGCATTTCCAGACAGCCGGTTGGCACCGTTTGCCCCACCCACGGCCTCCCCCGCGGCGAAAAGATTCTTTACGTTGGTTTCCAGAGCGTCGTTCACTCTCAGACCTCCCATGTGATAATGGGCAATGGGGGACACTTCGATGGGCATTCGGGTCAAATCGATACCGTTGTTGGTCAGACGGTCGATCACGGGACCAAATGCCGTCCGTAAATCCGCCTCTGCTATATGCTCAAAGGATAACCAAGCTCCGCCATGAGGCGATCCCCGACCGGCCTCCACCTCCTTGAAGATTGCGTAGGTCGCGGTGTCGCGTGTGACCAGATACTTACCGTCCTCCGCCGCACCATAGTTCTGGGTGAATTCTTGCATTTCACCGTTCAGCAGGCGGCCACCTAATTTGTAACGGAAGGGGTCCCACATGATAGGATCCATCCCGATCAGACGGGGGGCAAGATGACCGATGGGGAAGAACTGCACGAACTCCATATCGATCAGTTCCGCCCCGGCACGCAGAGCCATGGCAAAACCGTCCCCACCCATATTAGCGGAGGCAGAATTGCGGTGATACAGCCCCGTCAATCCTCCGGTAGCGATCACCGTAGCACCGGCGGCGATTGTCACCGCCTGGCCGGTTTCGAGATGCAGAGCTACAGCGCCCAGTGCCCGTCCGTCTTGAACCACCAGGTCTATGACCATCAGGTCAGAGAGCCGTCGAATATTATTATACTGGCGCGTCTTATTGCGCAAAGTTCTCGCGGTGGCTGGGCCTGTGTTCAAAAAATCAACATAGACACAGCGATTACGGTCGTGGCCTGGCGCATGGGCCTGGGTAATGCGGTTACCGCGTTCCCTGTCACGAGCCCACCCCACGCCCCAATCATCCATCTGTCGAATTCGATCTGGTGCCGATTGGCACAAAATTCGGGCCAGAGGCTCATCCACCAGCCCTCGACCAGCAGTGATTGTATCCGCCAAGTGAAAGCGCCAATGATCCTGCTCCGGTTCGCCGATCGCCGCCGCAACCGTCATCTGCGCCATTATCGTGGCCCCCGACCGTCCCACCACGCTCTTATCCAGTAGCAGGATGCTGGCGCCCGCTTCGGCAGCGGTGATGGCGGCGTACATACCGGCCCCTCCTGCTCCGATGACCAGGACATCAGTTTGAAGGAAGTTCATCAAAAAGCCGACGGTAGACGTTTGTGACTTCGTTGCCAAAACAACAAAATACTATTTGTTGTACGCCACCTGGATTCTCTGAATAAGACCTCGCCCCTCCGAGGGCAATTTCTGCTGCCTGTTCGACGGGATAGCCGAATATGCCCGTCGAAATAGCGGGAAAGGCTAAGGAAAGCAGACCTGCTTGATCCGCCAGGCAGTAACAATGACGATAGCATCCGGCCAAAAGCAAGGCTTCGTTTGATCCACCGCCGCGCCAAATGGGTCCCACGGCGTGGATCACATGTTGAGCCGGTAAGTTATACCCGCCTGATATCCGTGCTTCTCCAGTCGCACAAACACCAATGGAGCAGCATTCTTTTTCCAATCCCGGCCCGGCGGTGGCATGAATGGCGCCGCAAACGCCTCCGCCTCGCAATAGCTGCTCATTCGCAGCGTTAACGATGGCATCTACCTCCAAGGTCGTGATGTCACCGTCGATAATCTCGATCCGAACGGTCATGGTAACGAAACCCTTGCATGCGATGATGGGACAATATTTCGCTGCATCAGCCACCACAACAAAACAAGGCCCGGCAGAGCAGCGATAGTGGTGATCAAAAAGAATACAACCCAGCTTGTGCTATCGGCCAGGAAACCGGCTGGGGAAGAAAGGAAGGTGCGCGCCACGGCCATCAAAGAGGACAGCAAGGCATATTGCGTGGCCGTATAGGCGATGTTGCACAGGGCAGAGAGATAGGCCACGAAAGATGCCGTACCCATGCCGCCCGCCACATTCTCCACAGCGATAGTCACCGACAACATGGCTACGTCGTGCCCCACCATAGCCTGGATGGCAAACATCAGATTGGAAAACATTTGCAGCAAGCCACACCAAAGTAAGCTTTCCATGATACCCCGGCGAACCACAATCAGGCCGCCCAAAAAACCGCCTGCGAGAGTCGCCGCCAGCCCGAATATTTTGGATATGGAGGCAATTTCGGATTTGGTGAAGCCGATCTCGAGATAAAAAGGGTTCGCCATGACGCCGGCCAGACTGTCGCCGAATTTATAGAAGATCACGAAACACAAGATCAACAGTGCCGGACGCCAGCCACCCCGAACCAGAAATTCAGCGAAGGGCGCGAATACGGCCTCTCGAAGCCATTGCACAGGATCTGGCCGGTCCGCGGATTGAACCGCAACAACCGATCCAGCCGGTTCCGGATTAAGCAGAACGGTCAGAATGCCTACGCCCATAAGGCCTGCCATTGCCACATAAACCCAAAACCAACTGACAGCCTCCGCCAAATAAAGTGCCCCGGCACCGGAGGCCAGCATGCCAATCCGATAGCCCGCCACAATCATGGCTGAGCCGGCTCCGTACTGTCGCTCTTCCAGTATTTCTACACGGTAGGCATCGATTACGACGTCCTGTGAAGCTGAAGCAAATGCGACGAAGACAGCCCAGGCAGCCATAGTCCATGTATCCCGGACCGGATCGCTGCCACCTAGACCGACGATACCGACAACCAAGGCGAGTTGGGTCAGTATGGCCCAACCACGCCGCCGGCCTAGCCAGGGGGTCAAAATGGGCAACCGCAATCTATCGATGAATGGCGCCCAAAGAAATTTCAGGGAGTAAGGCGTAGCTAATAGGGCAAACAAGCCGATGGACGTTTTTGAGATTCCCTCTTCGGCCAACCAAATGGATAAGGTCGAGAAAGTCAAAAGCAGGGGTATGCCAGAGGAGAAACCGAGAAAAAGTATGGCGATGACCCGCCCGTCCAGATAGACCCGGGTTGCGGCGAGCCAATTCGGCCGATCGTCTGTTACAGCATCATTCATTGCGCGACTATGGCGATCTGTTTCACGATGCTTTGGATCTATCGGCAGTTTGACCACCAGTAGAATGGTTGGTGAGCTGGCCGCGAAGAAAATAAAGAGTAAAGTTCAGTACAACCAGGGCGATGGCCATACAGACCACCATTAGGCCAAAAATTTGATTCTGTGTCAGAATGCGCAACAATTCCATGGGTGACTGCCGACCTAACCGCCATGTACACCACGGCGTTATCTCTTCCGCCGCGCATATTTGCACTTTGTAGAAAACTCTTCAACGCGACAGTTAGACGACAGTTCGGCGGGGCTTGCAACAAGTCATAGCTGGTTAAGTGATTTCTGACTACTGCCCCGAATTCACAGCTGGCATCGTATGCGCGGAAGCTCCTGCCCGTCGCCATCCGGCACCTATGGCCTCATCCTCAGAACAGAACCAACGCTCCCCCTTGGACACCGTGACTACCGTCTTGGCGTGCCAACGACTATTTGGCATGTGATAGATACGATCGCCTTTGGAACTGATGTTGCCCTTAATTCGGCAGTCATTAGCCTTGTCGTTGGTGAGGCCTTCGGGCGCTAACCGCTTTCCTCGTCTCCACTCCCACGGGGGAATGAACAGCCCACTCCAAAGCCCTCGTCTTGCCAACTTTGCGGAGGCTTCGTGACCAATGTAAACGTTGCTGTACTTACGGTAGGCCAGGGCCATCCCTGACAGTACCATAGCGGCATTGATGTCCGCACCATTGGTTTTACAGATGGCTACGATCCGACCATAACGGTCTCGATCGTTTTCGGCGCAAGAGACGGCGGAGCCAGCTACGAGTTCTCTGAGTGTTTTTGCCGCCTCGGCGCCACAAAGCCAGGGGACGTCTTTACGTTGGCACAACTGATTAATTTCGGGCGCGTCAATCCCGTAGAGCCTGATGCGTTGGCCTGCGACTTGAATAGTATCCCCGTCGATGATGCGAGCAGTACCAAAGGTAGCACCTATAGCTACCGCTGGAGCTAGCAATAAGGGAAGTAGAATTGCGAGCATCCGTGAAAGATAGAACACGTCCGGCGTCGCGTCGACCAGCGGATAACAGAAGTCAATTTTGTCAACAGAACAACATATATACGAACGTAAAGAGCCCCCGGCTACTTCTGCAGCGAAGATCTG
>CAXGCE010000095.1:0-7063 GCA_964007795.1 uncultured Alphaproteobacteria bacterium
GCGGCCAGGACTGCCCCATCCCGTTCCGTAGGTGGGCCGTATCCACCCGCTCCCGGCGTCTCGATCACGACCGCATGGTCCGGACTTAGGGGGACGTGGTTTGGTTTGCCTGGCAAGGTTTCGTCATTGCGGGATGGTCCGCGTAAGGAGAAACGACCGGTAGCGCCCGACTTGCCACCGAAAATTCCCCAAGGCCGATGAACAAACCTTTCACCCATGCCAGAAAACACGGATTTATGCCCGACAGGGCGGACGATACGGCGGATGCCCATGCCGCCCCGAAATTTGCCAGCACCGCCCGAATCCTCGATCAGGCAGTAGCTTTCCACCAGTAGGGGATATTCCACCTCAATAGCCTCCACCGGCAGGTTTGAAGTATTGGTGATGTGTACTTGCACACCATCCTTACCGTCTTTTGTGAAGCGGCCGCCAAAACCACCGCCTAGGGTCTCGAGGTAGACATAGGGGCGGTCATGGCGCGGATCATGGCCGTAAAAGACGGCTGTGACGTTTGCGCCGTTGGCGGCACCGACAGCCTGTTCGGGCAGAGCCGATGCCAAGGCGCCGATGATCACATCGACGACACGTTGCGAGGTATTGGCGCGCCCAGCTACGGCCGCAGGATGGTTGGCGTTTACCAGGGTTCCGGGAGGGGCTGCAATTTCTACGGTACGAATTAGACCGTGATTATTAGGCAGGTCTGGATCTAACATTGCCTTTAAAACGTAGTAAACCGCTGATTGTGTGGCATTGAATGTTAGATTGAAATTGCCCTTCATCTGTGGCCCGGTACCCTCGAAATCGAAGGAAATTTCCTCACCCCGCACATTGATGCTAACAGAAATGGGAATATCCTCTGTACCCATACCATCATTGTCCAGGACATCCGTGAATTCGTAGATTCCGTCCGGAATTTGTGCAATTCCTGAGCGCAATCGATTTTCCGTTCGATCCATAATGGCTGCGAAGGCCGCCGTAAGCGTTTCCGGTCCGTACCTTTGGGCCATTTCATTTAGACGGCGGGAACCTAGTCTGCAAGCTGCGACTTGTGCGAAATAGTCTCCACGTCGTTCATGTGGCACCCGGACATTCAGTAGCAACAGGTCGAAGATGTCCTGGTTAAGTTCGCCGCCGTTGAATAGGCGGACAAGAGGGATACGAAGACCTTCCTGATAAATTTCTGACATACCGCCCGCCATGCTGCCGGGGGTCATGCCGCCTATATCAGCGTGATGGGCAATGTTGCAGACGAAACCCAGCAATTGGCCGTCTACAAAACAGGGCATGGCTAGGTTTACGTCGGGCAAGTGGGTGCCGCCGGCGACGTAAGGGTCATTAGCGACAAAGATGTCGCCTTCCGTCATGTCTTCAGGCTGATACTTCTCCAACAACTGGTCCATCATGCCCAGCATGGACGCAAGATGAATAGGTAGGGAGTTTTCCGCCTGTACTACCAGCCGGCCACGAGTGTCGGTGAGAGCCGTCGAATGGTCCCGTCGCTCCTTGATGTTGGTGGAATAGGCCGCCTTGGTCAGGGCGATATAGGTTTCATCCGTTATGGAACGCAAACTATTCTGGAGAATCTCCAGGGTGATGGGGTCTGGCTCGCTAGTCATGGTGTAAATCCACTAAAATATTCGCCATGTCATCCACTCGGCATCGATCGCCCGGCCCCAATAACGTAGTGGCGTCAAGTTGTTCGATTACCGCAGGGCCCTCTAGCTTTTGCCCCGCAGAAAGTTTGACCCGATCGTATACTGGTGTATTCATTGGAAGATTGCCGTCAAACCAAACCGGTCGCATTTGTTCCGGCACACCATCTTCAGTCGGTTCCTTTGCTATTGCATCGCCGGGGCTATGCAGAGCGCCAATAGCAGTAATGCGGATGTTTACAACTTCCACCGGGTCATCGGGATTGTGATAACCATAGTTTCGCTCATGAATGGTAAAGAAATTAGCCGCTAAATTTTCCAGCCCACCGTGCGTATCCACTTGTAGTTCGTAGTTTTGGCCTACATAACGCATGTCTAGACTATACTGCAGTTGCCTGTTGGGCGCGGTGACGCCGGCCTGATTGAACCAAGCTTCTGCTTGCTCGCACAAACTATTTTGGCTGGCCTGGATTTCCGGCAGGGCTTCGTCGGTCAATGGCATCAGCCGACTTAGCACAAAGCTTTCTCGCAAATCTGAGACTACAAGACCGCGGGCGCATAATATACCCGGTGCGGGCGGCACCAGCATGGTTGAAATTCCCAGGGCGCGAGCGACGTCGGCCGCATGGAGGGGGCCAGCGCCCCCAAAGGGGAGGAGGACAAATTCGCGCGGGTCGTGGCCCCGTTCAACCGAAATGGCCCGGATTGCGCGCACCATGTTGGCTACTACAATCCCCAATAAGCCATGTGCCGTCCGTTCAATGCTCATGTCCAACCGTTTGGCGGCGGGTTCGAGGGCTACTCGCGCTGCCTGTTCGTCGAGGGCCATACCACCTCCCAACAAACCCTCTGGCGACAGGCGCCCTAAAACCAGATTAGCGTCGGAAACCGTCGCTTCGGTCCCACCCCGGCCATAACAAGCAGGTCCGGGATGGGCGCCGGCGCTTTGTGGTCCCACTTTCATCAATCCGTCCCGCTCAAACCAGGCGATGGAACCACCTCCGGCACCAACCGCGTTAACATCGACGCTGGCCAGGCGGACGGGAAAGCCTTCAATCCAGCGGTCGTAGGCGACATCCGCCTCGCAGTCACGGATCAAGCATACATCTGCCGACGTACCACCCATATCAAGAGTAATAACCTCCGTCAGTCCAGCCGACCGCGCCGTATCAATAGCGCCGACAACACCGGCGGCTGGTCCCGAAAGGGCGGTCCGAATAGGCAACTGGCGAGCTCTCGCGGGCGTCATAAGCCCACCCGCTGATTGGTTGATACCCAGGATTGCGTTGGGCATAATTTCCCCCAGGCGATCTTCGAACTCACTTAAATATCCAGCTACGACGGGCTGCAAATAGGCGTTTAAAACCGTAGTCGACAAGCGTTCGTATTCGCGGAACTCCGGCTGTACATCCGACGAAATAGATATTTTAAGATCAGGCAGAACGGCTTGGATTGCGTTCCGGAGCCGCCGTTCATGATCCGGGTTGATAAACCCGAAAATCAAACAAATTGCCAAGCAATCCGCGTCGCTGTTCTGAACCTCCGCTACGGCGCGGTCGACGGCAGCATCCTCTAACGCGACATGAACTGTCCCGTCATGGAGGATACGTTCGGTCACTTCCAAACGCCGCTCTCTCGGCACCAGTGGCGCCGGATGGTCCTGCTGAAAGCTGAACATGTGAGGCCGGATTTGCCGCCCGATTTCCAGCAAATCGCGAAATCCTTCGGTCACCAGCAGGGCCACCTTGCCGCCGCTACGCTGGATCATGGCATTCGTTGCTACAGTGGTGCCATGGGACAGACGGCTGACCGTTGATAAATCCAGGTCCATGGTGTCTGACAATTCTTCAAGGCCAGACAAAACAGCCGTTGCTGGATTATCCGGCGTCGACGGCGTCTTGTGGAGGTGTAGGACGCCGCTGTCGTCATCGTAAACATGAAAATCGGTAAAAGTCCCGCCCACGTCAACGCCGATGATCCAGGACATGGCGGTAGCCGTCAGGTTCTAGTGATAGACTAGGTTCGGCAGCCAGGTCGCTATGGACGGCCAACTGATCAGAATTACGATCATGGCTAACATTGCAAAAACGAACGGGATGGCGCCGATAGCCACGTCATTAAATTTGCCACCGCGGGTCCGGATGCCCTGTACCACGTAGAGATTGATGCCGATAGGTGGCGTGATCAACGCCGCTTCCATCAATAGGGTAATCAAAATGCCGAACCAGACATCAGAGAATTCTGGCACACCCAGCTTCATCACGATGGGAAAGACCACGGGAATGGTTGTCAGCATCATGGAAAGTGTCTCCATGAACATACCCAGGATCAAATAGAAGCCGACGATCAAGTAAATCGTTTGCACGGGCGTCAGTCCCATGGCAGCGATGAAATTCAACATCGCCTGTGTTATTCCCATGAAACCCAGTACGAAGTTCAGAAAGATTGCCGCAAATACAATCAGCATGATCATCGCCGTGGTGCGCATGGTGCCTTCGAAACAGTCCCGCAGCATGGAAATATTCAAGGTCCTGAAAGACGCCGCGATAATCAACGCCACCACGACGCCGATGGATGCTGCTTCGGTGGGTGTGGCGACGCCGCCATAGATGGATCCCACGACGGCGGCAAACAATACGATGGGCGGCAACAGGTGAGGCAGGGTCCTGATGCGCTGGCTCCAATTGGTCTCTATCTTGGTGCCACCCCAGGAACGGCGATACAAACAAGCGCCGATGATAGCCAACATGAACAGCCAGGACAGAATAATGCCCGGGATGATGCCAGCCAGATAAAGCTCTGGTACCGAAGTATCGGTCAGAAGACCGTATATGATCAGATTGATCGATGGCGGTACCAAAATGCCCAAGGTGCCGCCGGCAGCCAGAGAACCAAGAAACAGACGTTCATTGTACTGCTGCGCTTCAATTTCCGGATAGGCGACTGTGCCCACAGTCGCCGCTGTTGCAACGGAGGAACCCGATGATGCCGCGAAAATGGTGCAGGACCCGATATTGGCGTGCATCAGTCCACCGGGTAGCCATGACAACCATTGGATAACTGCACCGTACATGCGCCGGGCGATGCCGGCGCGCAGCATGATTTCACCCAGCAGAATGAACATGGGCACGGCGACGAGGATGAAATTCTTGCTGTTTTCCCAATAGATTTCGGCCACAGCCGGGGTCAATCGCCCCTCCATGGCGACTTCATCCAACACAAAAGTCAGAATACCCAGTACAGCTGCTACGGGAACGGCGGAGAGTACAAGGACAAGCAGTCCGACAACGATTCCCAAGACCATAGTCTTACTTGGTCCCCTCTAGACCATCACCCGCTGCCAAGACGACATCCTGGCCCTGGGTTTCTTCTTCCATGAGCTCCGCGATCGAGGGGACACCCGCTATGCGCGCAACCAGTTCCCAGTTTCCTTGCAGCAGAGCGACGATGGCATAAAGCGTGACAAAAATCAGGGTAAGGAAAAACATCAACAATCCAGTGAACCAAAAAAGTTGCGGGATCCACTGGCGCGTTCCCAGCGTGGTGATCGATACCGAGTTATTCTCGTAGGATTCAACAAACGCCAAGCCAGCATAAAAGGTCAAGTAGCACATATAATAAAGCAACAGGATGCAGCCCACGACATCAAGAACGGCGGTCACCTGCTTTGGCAAACGGCTATAAAGTGCGTCTATACGCACGTTGGAACGATGCAATAAACAATAAGAATAGGCCCATGTGGTGGTGGCCGAAAATACATATCCTGTGTATTCGTCGGATCCGCTCATGGTCCAGCCGAGGAATTTTCGCGACAGCACATCAACTGCAACCATCAAGGCTGCCGCCATCAGTGTGGCGCCGCAAATCCAAACAGCAAATCGGGAGAAATTTTCCAGTCGCTCGTGTATTTTGGCTATCATGGATTGCTTTCGCGGCTTTGTTCCGGACGGGACCGCAGAATAGATGAGACTGGCGCCGCGCCATAATTTGGCGCGGCGCCGTCTTTTCACGGGTCGTCAACTATTACATGGAAGCTGTCACGCCAGCCAATTTACCGATCGTCGCATTCCATTCGTCAACACACTTCTGGGTGCCGCACCGTTTGGCCCAGCGCTTCAGAACGAAGTTTTCGACGATTGATTTCAGTTTCGCCTTATCCGCCGCGGTGGGCTCGATGGGTATCATCCCACCCACGGGACCATCACAAGGACCGGACGCGTTGCAGTCCATGCCTTTCTGGTCGTTTGCGGCCGTGGCGATCCACATCTCCTCTTCCAGTTTGGGTAATGCCTTATTGAACAGAGCCCTTGTGTCCTTGTCCAGGCCGTTCCACAACTTCAGGTTCATGGCCATGAACGAGGAGGCGTAACCCAAGCGGATACGAATATTGTGGGTCACGACCTGCCACCATTTTGCATTGTAGGCCGGCAAGGTGCCCGTCAGTCCGCAATCCGCCACACCCTTTTGCAGGGCCGGTACAACTTCACTAAAGGCGATGGTCACGGCCGTGCCACCGACGCCTTCGATGAAGTCACCTAAGGTTTTGGAATAGGTGCGAATTTTCTTGCCCTTGAGTTTATCAAGGCCGAACTTGGTGATGGATTTATCACCAAGGTTGCACCACAACTGCTGGCTGGGCCAGGCATAGACCATCAACAATTTGGCGCCGTACTTCTGTTCGAATTCCCTGGCTAGGATGCTGCGATAGGCTTCATTCGCCTTGCGGTAGGTTGGCAGATCCTGAATCACGCCAGCTAGGTCTGCGCCTTCGATGGCAGGGCTGTCCTGGGCTACATAGGTTGTTACGCCGTGGACAACGTCATAGACGCCACGCTTCATAAGTTTCATGACTTCATAACCGGACAGGCCTAGTTCTGTCAGCGGCTTCGCGTTGGCGGTTAGTTTTCCGCCAGAAAGTTTAGGCAGTTGGTCGTTCCAGAACGGTCCCTCGCGTTCCTTCCAATGGTCCAAAAAACCCCAGGTGCCAACAACCTTGAATTCCTGCGATTTCATACCAGCAGAAGCCGGCGAGGCTGCCAAACCGAGGACCATGGCCCCCGTGATTGCCCCCGCGACGAGAGTCTTAATCGCCGTAAGTCTTTTCATGATGACCTCCCTTATCTTTAAGATATGGATTAAGCGTAGTCGACAGAAGCAAGTAAGGCAACTGCCCCGTTTCGTAAGGGTAATTCCTGACAGTTACGTTGATTTGTGAAATCAGTTTAGAAACAACGTATTTTGAAACGCCCTGGGGTGATGGAATACAAAAGCAACGTAACGGGAAGGTATTACTGGCCACGGCCGACGTCGCCGTGGGTGTCGGCGTCGATACTTGGGATTTAGATAGGGCGTCACCCTGTTTCTAACGAGAATGGTCAGCAAAAATCCTGAGCATCACCGTGACTGCTAAT
>CAXGCE010000096.1:0-7061 GCA_964007795.1 uncultured Alphaproteobacteria bacterium
AGCCACCAGCACATGGACGCCTTTGGCCAAGGCCTTAATCTGCGGTTTAGTGGACACGCCACCGAAGACGACGGTGGATCGTAAGGCCATGTGGCGGCTGTAACTGCTAAGGCTATTGCCGATCTGGCCAGCCAGTTCGCGCGTCGGCGCCAGGATCAGAGCGCGGGGTTTTATCGGCTGCAACTTGCTGCCATCCTGGGTCAGGCGATGCAACAGCGGCAGCGCGAAGGCGGCGGTCTTGCCGGTACCGGTCTGGGCCACGCCCAGCAGGTCGCGGCCGTCCAGCAGTGGTGGAATGGCTTTCGCCTGAATTGGGGTGGGTGCGGTGTAACCTTTGTCGGAAATAGCACGAAGTAGGGGCTGGGCCAGTTCAAGGCCCGCAAATTCTGTCATTTTTGAAATTATCTTTCTCGATCAAATCGCCGGGACACTCGACCTGTATTCAGGGCGGCGAGGATCGAATTACTCATAATGAGAGTGTCTCTAGTCGCCAAACACTCTTTACGGTCTGAAAAGTCAAGAGTTTTGCATTGCGGTTCTTACTTGCCGAATTCCAAAGACGGTTCGGGCTTTATAGCGGTCTTGTCTAGTTCGGCTTTTGCCTTACCGAGGACCACCACCGCTTCCTAATGAGGGCCGGCCGCCAAGTTACGAAGAACCGTCTATTCCGCTTCGTATTGGGAAAGCTTAAATTTTAGGCGGCCAAGTGATCTGCGGCTTTGAAATAGGGCAGGTTATCCCGCGACGAACAACCAAGTATGGCCAGCCTTTCAGCGATCTTGATCGCCTTTTGGTACTTGCGTCCATTTTCAGCGGGCGAATGCGTTTGAAACACAGTGCCGCAGAGCGAAATTCCATAGTGAGCCTGTAGAGTGCGAATTTCCTTGCCAGTCATCATACCGTTAGCAATGTAACCGAGATCAAAATCGTCCTGTTTTAAAATCTGGATGTTCCTCTCAACCAGGTATGCGCGGATCCTTGCTTCTGCTGCCAAGGTGGCGTCCCAGTATTCGGACTCCCCGTTGGTCATCTCGCTCGAAACATCAGCGAATGCCATACAGAAGGCGAGGAACACCTGTTCTTTGCCATTTGCTGATTTCCATGCGTTTGTGCCGAGCCGGCTCCAGATTGACAGGTTCATCTCATCAAAAATCTTTGGCACCCGCTCGAAGAACATTCGGCGCAGCCCGTTTTCGTTCAACGAACGGTCGAGCTTTTGTTCCTTGAAGATATCGATAGCAGCATAGGAACGGCAAACGGGACAGGTATCGTCCTCGTAGGCATCTTTCTTATAGATATGGGAACAGCGCGTTCCGTTCGGTAATTCATTCTTGCAGAGCAGATGAATCCCGCTGGACTCCTCGCCATCCTGTTGTTGCCCGATCCAATTGAAGCGGTTCTTGAACTCCATGAAGGAACGGGGATGGCTCCAAAGGTTCCATTGCAGCTTTTCCACGGGACCGAAGGTGCTCCAATTAGAACTGACATCAATGACGACACACTTCTCCTTACCTGGGGCAGACCGCAATCCGCGGCCCACCGATTGGCCCCACAGAACTTTCGACAACGTCGGGCGAAGGTGGACGATGATATTGCAATGGGGATTGTCCCAGCCTTCGGCGAGCACGCCCACTGATACTATCGCTTCGATTTTGCCACTCTCATGCTTTGCCAAGAGCCTCATCCGCTCTTTGATTGGCGTCGCTGCAGTGACAATGGCGGCTTCAATGTTGTGCTGTCGGATGTTCTGCAATGTCGCTTCCGCGACACTGATATCAGCGCAGAACCAGGCAGAGACGGGTTTCTTTGAAAGCTTCAAACGTTCTTCACAATAGCTCCAAATTGCATAATCGATCATCGAGGATTTGATAATCGTAGACGACAGTTTTGCGACCGGAAAATCACCCGAACTGACATCAATGGCATCCAAATCCAGGTCATGCACAAAATGCGGCCGGTATTCCGGCTGCACCAGAATATTCTCTCTGATGAGGTCTTCGATACTGGCGCAATCGATAATGGCGTCGAAGGCAAGATTAAGTTGGTCGCGCTGATCGCCAGTGCGCCGCTCGGGTGAGGCCGTCAGCCCAATGAACTGGGCGTCGGCTTTGCCGTGTTCGACAAAATCATCCAGGATCCGTTTATAGCCTCTTCCATTGGGCGATACGCGGTGTGCTTCATCCACGATGATGAGATCGGCTTTGGCTACGGCATCCCTTAACACCTGTTTGGCGCGCATGCTTGTGGAGAGCAAAATGTCGTAGTCTTCAAAAGCCGGCCCGGTATCGGAAACCGCCAACTTCCGCACGGTATGCTTTTCGCCAAGAGCCTTTTCAAGCTGTTCCAACAGCACCAGGCGGTGGCATAAAACGATGATCTTTTTGCCCTTGTAAAACCGTTCAACGATCTCGCTCGCAAGCACGGTCTTACCTGCGCCGGTTGGCGCTTTTAAGATAAAACGACGGTGCTCATTTATGATCGACGGGAAATTGTCGATTATTTTTTTCTGCCAATTTCTGAGATGCATTGCGGCTTATATCAAAAAAATGTGAACAATACACTAAAACCAAACATCCCCGAAAAGCCGCGTCGCGCAACCAGTATCGCCAGTTCTTTCCCATAGAATAAGTTCACCTGCAATGGACATGGCTGGCCCCTTAGCTCCGGAAATCTACCGTATATCAGACATGGTAAAATGCGCAAAATTCCAAAACGCGCACTTTTGTTAGGATTTCTTCGAACAAATCTACGTACACCCTGCTAGTTTGCAACCATCCGATAAAAGGGTGACGGCTATGGCCCCTGCCGAGGTGGGGATCGTTTGGCACAGTTCTGGCACAGTTGGCACAGTGAATTCATGAATAATCACCATCTTTTCACTTCTTTGCGCTATTGACCGATAGAACCAATAAAGATATATTTGTTCTTCTAAGCGATTGAATTTTAAGTGTTTTTACTGACGGTAACATATTGGGCAACCTTACCGGGCGCGTAGCTCAGATGGTTAGAGTGCCGTCTTGACATGGCGGAGGTCCCTGGTTCAATTCCAGGCGCGCCCACCATTTTCTCTCGAACAGGCAGCAAGATATGGATATCCGGTCGCCCCAGCCGCTATGCTAACGTGTATTGACGTATCCGATCACGAGTAGACATGATGGCCAATATTCTCAGCCTCACATCGCATGTTGCCTACGGCCATGTCGGCGGCCAAGCATCCGTCCCGGCTTGGCATGCCATGGGGCACGAGGTTTGGCACATCCCAACAGTACTGTTCTCCAATCATCCCGGGCACGGCGGATTCGGCGGCGCACCCGTAGACCTAGCCCTTCAAAATCAGCTGTTGGATGGCTTGTCAGAACGGCAATTCCTCGCGAATTGTAACGCTGTTCACACTGGTTACCTGGGTCAACCCGGTAGTGCGGACGTGGCCTTGCGAGCTATTGATACAACGGACGCAGTTGTAATTTGTGATCCAATTTTGGGCGACGATGGCCGCCTATTCGTCCCTGAAGAGATCGCAACAGTTTTGCGCGACCAGCTACTACCCCGCTCCGCCATCGTGACGCCGAATTTGTTCGAATTATCGTGGTTGACCGGCCTGGACCTTCCGAGCATCAACGATGCAATCCTCGCTTGCGAAGCGTTGCGTCAACTGGGCCCCGAATGGGTGATCTGCACCAGCGCCTGGCAATTCGAAGAATGGCTGCACAATATAGCCGTCGGGCCTCATGGCGCCGTGCAGGTGCGAGTACCGTTCTTTCCTGATAAAAACGTTGTACCAAAAGGGACAGGCGATGCCTTCACCGCTATTCTGCTAGGCCATTATCTTGATCATGGAGATATTCCAGCGGCTCTGTCCTGGGCCTCCGCAGCCCTGCATGGCCTGATACAAGGCAGCATCGACCGATACGCGGACGAGTTGGCTGTCATTTCCGACCGTGATCAAATTACCTCGCCCAACTGTATTTTCCCAGTGGAACGACTCGGTTAAAGGTCCGCCGGTTTAGGCCCCCCCGTAGCCCAATCTAACAACTCCACCGTATGTACCACGGGTATGGCTGTCCCCCTCTGCAATTGCACCATGCAGCCAATATTCCCCGTTGCAATAACATCGGGAAGCAAACCTTCTATGTGACCTACCTTGCGGTGCAATAAGCGGTCGGCCAATTCCGGTTGCAACAAGTTATAGGTCCCGGCTGAACCGCAGCAAAGATGTCCTTCGGGTATTGCCAAGACCTGAAATCCAGCTTGACGCAGAAGCTGTATAGGTGGGTCGGTCACCTTTTGACCATGCTGTAGAGAACAGGCGGCATGATAGGCGACCGTCAGTCCGGGTGGCTGGTTTACTTTCGGAAATGGCAGCCGCTGTAGAAGTTCGGTCACATCCAATGCCAGATTGGAGATTTCGAGGGATGGTTTTGCCCATCTAGGATCATCAGCCAAAATATGACCATAATCCTTAACCGTCGTGCCACAGCCGGAAGCATTGATGACGACGGCATCCAAACCCTCGCCATGTAGCTCTTGGTTCCAGGCCGTCACGTTGGCCCGCACGGAGGCTTTTGTTGCAGCGTCTTTGCCCATGTGCTGGGTTAGCGCGCCGCAGCAGCCAGATCCTTCCGCAATAACTACTTCGCAGCCAAGCCGGGTCAAGAGGCGAATAGTTGCCGCGTTGATGGCGGGATCCAAAACCTTTTGCACGCAACCGGGCAACAAGGCAACGCGCATCCTACGTTCGCCTTGTACCCTATGGATTTTTTGCGTGCCCTTGCCCGTGGCAGCCGGCAATCGATCCGGCGCCATAGATAACAACCCCTTCAGACGTCCCGGTGCAAGCGCTGCGAACGGCCTAGCCAGGCGGGCGCCCAGCAAGGTCAATCGGAATAGACCCGGCCGTGGCAACACCTGCGCCAGCAACCACCGCAGCAGGCGTTCAGGGTACGGCCGTACATATTGTGCCTCGATCCGCGCCCGGGCTCGATCGACCAGATGCATGTAGTCGACGCCCGATGGGCAGGTGGTGGTACAGGACAAACAAGTCAGGCAACGGTCGATGTGCCTTACGGTGCGTTCATCGGGAGCCTTGCCGCTTTCGAGCATATTCTTGATCAGATAGATCCTACCCCGCGGACTATCCAATTCATCTCCTAGTAGCACATAGGTGGGGCAGGTTGCGGTACACAACCCACAATGAACGCATTTTCGCAGTATGCCGTCTGCTTCCGCCACGTCCCGCTCTTTTAATTGCGAAGCTTGGAAATGGGTCTGCATGGTCAATAGGCTCCGTGCATGCGGCCCGGGTTCAAAACACCCCGTGGGTCAAACGAATTCTTGATGCGGGCGCTCAAGGCGGCAAGGCTGGGCGCGACCGGTTGAAACACGTCCACCTGTTGCCGCAGTTCAGCTGATCCACGCATCAATGTGGCATGGCCTTCACCGCTAAAGGCCCCACGGACCACTGCTGCGCCGCCATCCTCGTCGTGCTCCATAGCCAACCACAGTAGTCCACCTGCCCAGTCGTAATATCCTTCGCCGCCCCCTGCCATGGCAGCCGCCATGACATCGGCGCCCTTCGACGGCGTCACCGAAATTTTCCAGATGACCGCATCCGGGTTAGGCAACAGGGATGCCACGTTGGCGACCTCGCGCCAAAATATGTTGCTGTTGTGCCCATGCAGTTCCTCAACCTCGCCATAGTCACCCCATAGCTGCCGCAACCTATCCGCGCGGTGTTCCACGGATGGACCGGGTCCTTCAACACGTACAGCCGTGACCGATGCCCCGGCATTGCGGATATAGGATACTGTAGATCGAGACGCGATGACGTCGGGCAGGTGAGCCAGAGCAGACACCTCGTGTGGGCTGCCAGCAGCCCTACTCATTGCCGGAATGGCTTGGCTATCGTTCTGCCCGAACAATAGCACCGTGAGAATTTTTTCTGGCGCTGGCAGAACCTTAACGGTGACTTCGGTCAACGCCGCCAGTGTACCGAAACTGCCTGCCATGAGTTTGCATAGATCATACCCGGTGACGTTCTTAACCACCCGGCCGCCCGACTTAAACATGCCACCCCGGCCCGATACGGCCTCCAGCCCCAGAAAGTGGTCCCGCGCCGCTCCGGCCTTGATCCGGCGTGGACCAGCCAGATTACCGGCTAGCACGCCGCCGATTGTCTGGTCTTTGACATGGCCATATAGTTCGCTGAAATCAGGCGGCTCAAACGCCAACTGCTGGCGTTGTTGAGCCAGCATAGCCTGAATTTGCCCCAACGAGGTTGCCGCGCCGGCGCGCAGTACAAGTTCTTCAGGCTCATACAAATCGACACCCTCAAGAGCGGAAAGGTGCAAACGAAAATCCGTCGCAATAGGACGGCCAAGGTCGGCCTTGCTGCCCCTACCGATAAGTTCCACGGTCTTCTCCTCAGCCCCGGCCCAGGTGAGAATTTCTGCCACCTGTTTCGCGTTGACGGGTTTCAAGTCTTCCGTCATTAAAATCGCGGGAGCTCCGGATATGGCATCTGACCCTTATGCACAACCATTTGGCCAAGTTCGGCGCAGCGGTGCAGAACGGGAAAGACCTTGCCTGGATTGAGGCGACCATTAGGATCAAATGCGCATTTGACCCGTTGTTGTTGAGCTAGGTCCTCGTCCGTGAAGACCTCACCCATAAGATCTCTCTTTTCAATGCCGATGCCGTGTTCGCCGGTCAGCACGCCACCCACCTCGACGCACAGGCGCAGAATGTCAGCGCCAAATTTTTCTGCAGTTTCTAATTCCCCCGCATTGGCATCGAAAAGGATTAGGGGATGCAAATTGCCGTCACCCGCATGAAATACATTGGCCACGCGCAGACCGTGATGCGCGCTCAATTCGCTCATACGCTTTAGAACTTCCGGCAGTCGGTTGCGCGGAATAGTGCCATCCATGCACATGTAGTCTGGACTTATGCGGCCGATTGCGGGGAAGGCCGCTTTTCGTCCGGCCCAGAATGCTACGCGCTCATCTTCGTTCTCGGATATGCGCAGAGAGGTCGATCCGCAAGCCGTCGCAATCTCGCCGACC
>CAXGCE010000097.1:0-7035 GCA_964007795.1 uncultured Alphaproteobacteria bacterium
GATAATGATGGTGGGCTTGCTGGTGCAGTATTTGAATTTAACGCCTGGGGCAACAAGTTTAGCGATTATCGCTACGATGCCAATCTGGGAAAATGGATACTGAAGGAACTGGACCTGCCATGTTATCACGTTCCGATGACGTTAGAGGGCGGCTCCATTCACGTAGATGGCTCGGGCACCTTGATCACAACAGAATCCGTCACCTTAAACACCGACCGAAACCCCACCTTGGACAAACGCCAGATCGAGGAGCGTTTTGCCATGTTTTTCGGCGTTCGTAAGGTTATCTGGCTGCTGGATGGATTGGTGGGTGACCGCGCGGATGGCCAGGTCAACAAAGTGGCGCGGTTCATCGCCCCTGGTCGCATGATTTGCGCCATGGCATCAGAACGCTCGGATCCAAACTACGCGAATTTATCAGATAATCTATTTCAATTGGGGAAAGAACGTGATGCTTTAGGCCGGCCGTTAGAACTTGTTGAGTTGCCCTTGCCCGCACCTTTACAGGGGGCGGATGGCCAATATATTACCCGTTCCTACCTGGATTTTTATCTTGGAAAGGGTGCGGTCTTCGTGCCGGCATTTGACGATGCCATGGATGGACGAGCAGCTGAATTGCTTGGGACAGCGTTTCCCGATAGAGACGTCGTACAATTGGATGTGGCAGAGATTAGCCATAGGGGCGGCGCCATTCACTGCATGACCCAACAGCAGCCAAAAGTTAGGTAAACCCAATGACCACCTGTTTATTCGACCGCCTAAAAGCGGCATGCCAAGATGACTGGCAAGCCTATACAAAGCATGAATTCGTGCAACAGTTGGCGACCGGAAACCTGCCCAAAAAATCTTTTCAACATTATCTAGGCCAGGATTATCTCTTCCTAATCCATTTCGCCCGCGCCTATGCCTTGGCCGCATACAAGACAACGGACCTGACCGAAATGCGCGCGGCGGTGGCCAGTGTAGATGGTATTTTGAACACGGAAATGGCCTTGCATGTTGAATATTGTCAGAGTTGGGGCCTGGACGAAGCCACCATGGCCGCTCTGCCTGAAGCCAAGGCAACCATGGCCTACACCCGGTTTGTCCTGGAATGCGGCCTCGCCGGTGACAGCCTAGATCTATACGTCGCCCTTTCACCCTGCGCTATCGGTTATGGTGAAATCGGTGCGGAGCTGGATGGAAGTCCAGGTACAGTGCGGCAGGATAATCCCTATGCCAGCTGGATTGAGATGTACGCTAGTGACGAGTATCAGACGGTCGCGAAAGATGCCATCGCCCAATTGGACCGATTGGCTGAACTGCGGTTAACGCCGGCACGTTTCAATTCCTTGGTACAAACATTCCGCCAAGCCACCCAATTGGAAACCGACTTCTGGCTAATGGGCCTGACGCTTGCCCCATGACCAAAATTGACGTGCCGAAAGAAAAATTTTTGAAAACCATCTCCAAGGCAGTGTGATACGAGGTCATATTGGTATGGATGGCGTCGGCGGCTTCTCCGTCTTGATCCAGTTTCTTTTACCTTCAGCATAAACCTCCTGGCGCTCGTAGCAGCCGCCCGAATAACTGACGTGGCTCACCAAGCCGTCATCACCGCCCAGCCATAGATGCAACAAGGCTGCGGGCGGCTCCATAATGAGGGCCAGGCGATCCTCACCCGTCAGATCCAATTCAAGTTGATGGGCCGTAGCTGGTGCCGTCATAGCAATTGTGTTAGCAAATTTCCGGCTAATTGGCCGATGCAAATGACCCGCTAAAATTGCCTCAATTTGCAGATTCTGGGCGATAACAGCGGCAAATCCTGATGGGTCTTCAAGACCCATCTTGTCCATCCTAAAAATACCTGTTCGAAACGGCGGATGATGCATAAAAAGAATTGTCGGACGACTTGGTTGCTCGGCCAATCGATCCTGCAACCAGCTGATCCGCCTCTGGCAAAGCCGCCCACCGGATTCACCCGGTACCAATGTATCCAATCCAATCAGTCGAGGTTCGTAATCTTCTATTTCGTACTGCATGAAACCGTCGTGACCGGAAAGGTAACCATGATTTGGGAAAGCCTGGCGCATAGCCTCTCGTTCATCATGATTTCCGGGAATAAAATAATACGGCATCCTGAGATTGCTAAGTATCTCTGCCAATAAGTCATATTCCTCTGCACCACCTGTATCAACCAAATCACCAGTACACAGCACGAACGCAGGCGTCTCTCCAAGATTATTTAAATGAGAAACCATTACCCGCAAATGGTCGTCAGTTCGCAATTGAGAAATTAGGCCTTTTGAAGTCGTAATATGGAAATCCGAAATTTGTGCGAATGTGAACATGGACTGCCTATAATCCCCCCAATTTTATAGCTGCATGATGGAGTAGAATTCATGAACGTCAAGGACTGGGTAGTGATCATCACCGGTGGGGGGACTGGTGTGGGTGCGGCGGCGGCATTGACGCTGGCCGAAAGAGGCGCCCGCATCGCCATTAACTATTCCCGCAGCAAGGCCGAGGCGGAGGAAACTGCAAAGGCATGCGAAACCCTGGGTGCCGAAATTCTCGTTTGTCAGGGGGATGTAAGCCAGGACGACGATTGCCGAGGTATAGCCGCCATGGCGAAGGAGAAATGGGGGCGCATAGACGGCCTGATGAATAACGCTGGCACCACGCAACTGGTAGCTGACAATGATCTTGAAAGCCTGTCAGCTGAAGATTTCCTGCATATTTATTCCGTTAACGTGGTCGGGGCCTACCAAATGGCGCGTGCTGTGGCACCGCAGATGAAAGATCAAGGCCGTGGCAGCATCGTCAATACTTCGTCAATCGCCGGCGTCATGGGCATAGGTAGCTCCATTGCCTACGCCGCATCCAAAGGCGCCTTGAACACCATGACCTTGTCCCTAGCCCGTGTGTTGGCTCCCGAAATTCGGGTCAACACGGTTGCACCCGGTTTTATCACCGGTCGGTGGTGGCTGGATAAATTGGGACAGGAAAACTATGACAAGATGGTGGCGGGGGTCGAGACGTCCACACCGCTTAACCAGGCTGGTACGCCTGAGGACATGGCGGAAGCCGCCCTTTTCCTGCTGGCCGGAACCGCCAATATCACCGGAGAGATTTTGATCTCCGACGCCGGTATGCATTTAAGTGGTGCGCCGCTAATCGCACGTTAAATTTCGAACCAATCCTAACGAGGAAAGCAATCATATGGCACGCATCAATTATGCAACGACAAACCACCTGACCAAAAGGGGCAAGGCCATCATGGACCGGTTGGGGCACAAGAACATCTTCAAAATGCTTTCCCATTCCGAGTCCCATCTGCACAATTATTGCCGACTCGGAAATGCGATCCGCCATCATGGTGTTCTGGATCCACGCCTACGGGAGTTAGCCATAACCCGTGTGGGTATCCTGCTAGGTGCCGAGTACGAAGTTGTCGCCCATAAACGTTTGGGCCGAGGCGTTGGTATTCCTGAAAATCAAATTGTGGCCTTGGAAGAAGGCGCTTCCAGCGATGCCTTTAATGAAGTCGAGAAGGCTCTGCTGGCTTACACGGACGATCTGGTCGCCAACGCCAACCCGGGCGCCGGCGCCGGAGCCACGTTTGAAACCATCGCTGCCCATCTGAACGCCGAGGAAATGGTGGAACTAACCCTAGCCATCACCTTTTATATCATGACCTCGAAGTTTCTCATCACCTTTGACATCGACCTAGAACCAGAGGACTAGACAAATTCTGAACATGATTATGTGCCGACGACCGACCGTAGGGAGCGGCACCTGCTTGGTATCTTCGACTTCGCCCTTGTGAAGGCGCTTGGCGCCGACAAGGTCTTGTTATTAATTCCAGAAATGCTCGGTACGTCAGCGATCCACCAACCCTTTGACTGTCTTCTATGTATTCTCAGCCAGACTATTGGCCCTGTTTGGCGCCCAATAGCTGACGCACCGCCTGTAACGACATCAATGACCTTGGTGTTTTGACATCACCAAACCGGCGGCTGCAATATCCTCTACAGCCATACCTACGCTGTCAAAGATTGTCGTTGTGCCAGACGGCAGGGGTGGAGCCGTTCCGTTGATAATTTCGCCGATCTCGCTATGGATTGCACAACCCGAGCCACGGATATTGCCGGCGCCGGCTAGAGCGGCATCGCGCCCCTCGACCACTACGGCATTCCACATAGCTTCGTCGTCCAACTCTCGGCCATTGGGCGTGTTCCAGCCCACTGCGTTGATGTGGGCGCTTGGCTTCAACCAGGCTCCAAGGCAGACCGGGGCCATAGCCGAGGTTGCACAAACCACAATATCGGCACCTTGTACTGCATCTTCCGCCGCCATCGCCGTAGCGTCATGGATATCGGCGAAAGCTTGGGCGTTTTTCACAGTACGGCTCCAGACCCGCACCTCGTCGATATCCCGAACTAGGCGCATGGCTTGCAGATGACTTCTCGCCTGTACTCCACTACCCAAAATTGCTAGCACATGGGCATCAGTATCCGCCAATCGGCGGGTCGCCACGGCGGAAACAGCGGCTGTACGCATTTCAGTGATTAGACGGCCGTCCATCACGGCCAGCGGCGCGCCGGTATCTGGGTTGAATAAGGTGATTAGGGCATGATGCGTGTGCAAACCTAGATCCGCATTACCGGGAAACAGGGTCACTGTTTTGACACCCATGGCATCTGCCACGGCCGGCATGGTCAGAAAAAAACCGCCAGCTCGGTCCACGTTCATAACAGTCCGTTCAGGTTGTGCGACTTCACCGCGTGAAAAGGCAGCCAGGGCCGCCTCTTCCGCTTCAATCAGATCGGCCATATCCAAAAGCGTAGTAATTCTCGCCTCGTCAAAATACTCGATCAAAGAGCCGCCCCCTGATTACAATTCAGTTCTCATCGACACTAGTCTACTATCGAAAGAAAATTTTTTCCCAGGAAAGGGATGAAAAATGCCACTGCCGCAAGATATCAGCCCCGTCAACAGCGAGCTTATGGATACAATTACACGCACGTCCCAAATGGATTGGATCGAGACACATCCAGGTATGGCCTATATGAAGATATTATGGATCGCGCCCGAAAGTGGCCGTTGGGCAGTCTTGTTGCGTTGGAAGAAGGGCCACGTCGCCAAGGCCCATAAGCATCTTTCGGGCGCCCATGTATATATCCTATCGGGTAAGCTTCAGGTCCGCGATGGCATATTGGAGGCGGGCGACTTCGTCTACGAACCTAACGGCATGGTACATGGCGAGACAACCGCTCTTGAAGACACCGATTATTTGTTCTTCTGCGACGGAGCAGTGCTCTATTTTGACGAAAATGGATTTACAGGTTACGGCGGATGGGAACAGTTGCAGCGTGAACGGGACCGGATTATTGCCAAGGACGCCGCCGAATAGATGCCTGATGCAGACGACCATGCCTGGCTACGCCAAGGCAGTACATCCAGCACCGACGTAGAGAAAAGCTACGATGGTTGGGCTCCAACCTATAACAAGACTTTGGCTGAATGGGGCTACCGCGCACCGGAAGAAGCGGCCAAAATGTTACGATCCTCAATCGCCAAAAATTCAGTGATCCTGGATGCAGGCTGTGGTACAGGCTTAACAGGCATAGCCCTGCGTGGTGCAGGTTTTAAGGGACCCATTGACGGTCTTGAAATATCTACTGAGTCCCTGGAAACAGCTAAAAATCCGGGGTTTACCGAACTTTGCGGCAGGTCGACTTTCAACACCTCCTCCTCTAAATTTTTGATGGATCTTATGATGCCCTAACCTGCATCGGCGTATTAACCTACGTGCCCGAGACTGAAGGCATCTTGCGGGAATTCGCCCGTGTCGTCCGTAAGGGTGGCACATTAGTATTCACTCAACGTGATGATCTTTTCCATGAACGAGAACTCCAAAAGACAATTGAAGCGCTTATTGACAAGGGTATATTTAGCACTGCCTCAATTTCAGAACCGAAACCTTACCTGCCCGATAATCCGGACTTCGGTGACGAGATAGGGGTGATCTATATTTCTGTCTCAGTCACTTAGGTAGAAATCGTATGCCTCTAGGACAGTTTCGATCCTATGTAATTGTAATGGGTCAACAGCGGCGACAGCCAGTTTCGCTCCAATGCCGCTTCCAATCCCGATAACCGTTCAAAAACCGGCCTGTTCGGGAATACTCTAAATCGGCGCAAGGATCGAAACGCAACTCCCTTATCCGAAAAGGCCCTGCGGATAGCACTAGCGGTCGTGATACGTTCAACGCCGTAATAACGAATTTGACCGTCGGGCGAGCTGTATTTGGTCACGCGGGGCAGTCCTCGGCGCACAAGTAGCTCTAGCTGCAGAAACGGGTTCAAGGCGTTTGCTTCGGAAATCACGAGATAACCGCCTGGCACAACGAGGCTGGCGAGTTTTGGCACCACATCAGCCCTAGGTTCAAGATGATGAAAAGCTTGCTCCAACCAAACCACATCAAACGGCTCCGCCAAATAATCCAATACTGACGCGATCTCGAAGGTGCATGCCAAAGATTGGTCCAGCATTTCTTCAACGACCTTTTGGCGCACGCGGGCTACGGTTATTCTATCCTTTCGCACATCCAGTCCGGTGACGCGCGCTCCCTTGAGCGCAAACCATAAAGATTCAGTGCCTAGGCCACAACCAATCTCAAGCAATCGAAGTCCCGGTCGTTTCTTCAGAATGCCTTCAACTTCCCGTACCTGCTCGTTATAAAGACGCCGCATGCGCGGCCCGAAGGATCTACGAAAGGACGCGTAATAATCCTCCAAAATCTGCTGATCCTGATCAGTCAAACGCAGCTGTTCAAACCACCAGGAGAGGAAGGTGGCAATGCCGGCACAAAGCGGTGGAGGAGATTCGCCAAACAGTGTCAAATTTCCTTGGCTGCAGCTAAAACACCCTCAGCATGGCCCTTGACATTCACCTCGCGCCAAATCTTGGCCACAATGCCTTTTTCATCAATCAGAAAGGTGGGAGCCCTCTGTCCCTCTTGAACCATGCGGCAACTCCTTTTAATTTGAC
>CAXGCE010000098.1:0-6947 GCA_964007795.1 uncultured Alphaproteobacteria bacterium
AAAAATAGTCCCATTCCGGGGGGCGAGCCTCGCCGCCGGTGACTGTTTTATTAGATGGCCCACTCTGGGCTGCCTCGATTAGCCTGCGCTTCATCTCAGGGTCGCGTAGGGTGGATTTCTGTTCTTCCAATGATAGCTTGCGGACATCACGCCAGACGGGCCAGTCGTCGAAAGGCAGCTGCGTTTCGAACGATAGCACTACGTTAATTTCACGGGAATGCACCTGGGTGAAGCAGTTGGCGCCGTCCTGGTTGCCCTTTTCTATAATATCGTACAAGGCTTTCCAGGCTCCTGGGTTGGTGCGCCGGTTTAGGCTGCCAAATGTAATCGGGCGGCCGCTTTCCTTCGATAGGTCCATTAGTTTCTGATAGAAGGCCTGAAGTTGTTCATTGGTGCCCCGCTCCATGGCCAGCTGGAATATTCCTGCGTTCAAATTACCCATACCATTGACAATGGCGGCGACCTCGGAAAAATCAGCGGTGCGGGAGGCCACGGGCCGGTCGTCGGGTTGCAAATGTGCCGGGCTGCGGGAGGTGGAAAAGCCGATGGCCCCGGCCTTTATGGCGTCTTGTACGCTGGCTACCATGGTGGCCAGGTCGTCCTCGCTGGCCTGTTCGTCAAAGGCCCGTTCGCCCATGATATAGGTGCGTAGCGCCGAATGACCTACGTAACCGGCATAGTTCATACCTTTGGGCAATTTGTCGATTACATCGAGATATTCCGGATAGGTTTCCCACTGCCAGGTAATACCCTCCGACATGGCGTCGCGGGAAATATCTTCCGCCCGCTCCAAGTTGCGGAAGACGTAGTCGACTTCTTCCTCCCGGCAGGGCGCTAGGGTGAAACCGCAGTTGCCCATAACCACGGACGTGACCCCGTGATAGCAGGAGCAACTACCTAAGCTATCCCAAAAAATTTGTGCATCCATATGAGTGTGGCCGTCGACAAAACCGGGGGTGACCACGTGGCCTTCTGCATCTACCACGTCGTCCGCCGGGGCGCTGATGCGCCCGATGGTGGCAATCCTGCCGTCCTTGACCCCGATGTCACCGCGATAGCGCGCGCCGCCGGAGCCATCGACGATCATTCCGTTCTTGATCACCAAATCAAAGCTCATCGTAACGTATCCTTATTTTGAATGTCCTTATGATTAGTTTAAAGTGATCGCTGATGAAATTGAAATACCAAGGCAAACATTTCTTTGCTTTCAGTCCGATAGCGGCAAATTTGTGCACCGCACCTCAGGTAGGATCCAACCAGGGCATAGTCGGGCTCCGGAACAATTCAATGACGAGCTGCGCCGTAAGGACTGGATCAAGGTTCTGCCTGACTGGGCTCGGGTTCTAGACAATAAGTTATCTTACAAATGGCGGTGAGCCTTTGGAACTCTGCAGCATCTATCTATAAAGATAGAATGGGATTAATCCGCGCATATCGTTTCATAGGCACCAATAATCTGTAATGGCGGACCGTACAGTGGAGTATTGGTGCCCCGAATGGCTTGGGCAATCATTTGCCGGGTACGGTTTATCCCGACGGTAGGTAGATAATAAATTGAGCGCCACCAGTTGGCCGGTTTTGTGCCGTGATGGTGCCGCCGTGGGCTTCGATGATCTGCCGGCAAATGGATAGGCCCAGGCCCGAATGTTGGCCGAACGCCTCGTCCGGAGGACGCTGGCTATAAAAACGTTGGAAAATTGCTTCTTCCTGACCGGGCGGAATACCGGGGCCGTTATCTTCCACTGTCAGGCAGACTATTTCACCCTGACGGCTTAAGGACAGTTCGATACAGCCGCCAGGAGGTAGGAAGGACTTGGCGTTGCCAACCAGATTGTCAACTACTTGGCCAAGTCGGCTGGGCAGGCCGTGGATACGGATGGGGTCGCTGGGTTCAATGTTGAGAACTAAACGGGGGTCGGGATCGCCGCCATCTCTTTGCCGCATGGCGAACAAAGTTTGTAGCAAGCTTGTCAAGTCTACGGGTTCCGTTTCTTCCCGCGCCAGCTCCGCATCGATACGCGATGCGTTAGAGATGTCGCTGATCAAACGGTCCATGCGCTGGATGTCCTGGGCGATCACTGTCATCAACCGCTTCTTCTGTTCCGCATCGTCGGTACGAGTCATGGTTTCCAGCGCGCTGCGCATCGAAGTGAGGGGATTCTTGATTTCGTGCGCCACGTCCGCCGCGAACACCTCAATGGCGTCCAGCCGACCATATAGGGCCTGGGTCATTTCGTGTAAGGCGCCGCTTAGATCTCCTATTTCGTCCCGGCGGTGGCTTAGGTCGGGGATTTCGGCACGACGGCCGCGCCAGCGGCGTACCCGGTCGGCTGCTTCAGCCAATCGGCGCACGGGTCCGGCAATGGTGCCTGCCAGAAAAAACGACACCAGCACCGTAACCGTCAGGGCGAGGGCCGAGGCCAGCAGGATCGGTAGACGGGCGTTGCGCACCCCTTCCTCGATCTCGGCGCTATCGACGGATAACAACAGAGCGCCGACAACCCGGTGTAATTGTTGCACTGGCACTGCGACGGTAAGGATCAGGGTTTCTTCCTTCAAGGTCCGGATAGCGCCTCCTATCTCGCCCTGCAGGGCTACCCGCAATTCCGGATAGTCTTCCAGACCCCTACCCAGGCGTTCCTGATAGGGTGGAAAGGCCGGATCACTGGGCAGACGCGGCACTAGCCAGTCATAAACCTTGTTGAAAATACGCATAACTTGGTCTGAGGGATCGACGGGTGGCAGATAGCGCAATTGTACCCGGCGGCCTGCGGCGACCAATTTCCGGCTGTCCGCTAATAGGCTGCCATTCGGTAGGTACAGGCGCGCTCGGGTACGGGGGGTAGGAACCACCAGCCGTCGGATAATATGGGCGGAGGTATTGCGTTCAAGACGGCGACGGTCTTCGGGGCCGGTCAGTGCGCTTTCCCCCAGGGCGCCAGCAATCATCTCTGCTTGGCTTTGCATGGCGGCGATCTTGGTGTTCAGCAGATCATCGCGGTATTGATCCAGATAAAAGATGCCAGCGACTAAAACACACAGTGCCAGCACATTGGGCGCCAGGATGCGCAATGTCAGGGAGGAAAACCACCGGCGATGTTCAGGCTCTGGCCTATTTATACCGGCCAATCGCATTTGCGAAAATTCCACCCGGCGGGGTCCGTTTTGACCAAGGAG
Source organism: uncultured Alphaproteobacteria bacterium (assembly GCA_964007795.1). Classification (GTDB taxonomy): domain Bacteria; phylum Pseudomonadota; class Alphaproteobacteria. Next base: position 3,178 of record CAXGCE010000098.1, read on the forward strand.
GGGAGCCATTATATTTCCCCGATGCCGTCACCTTGGGACGGGCTATTGTTCCTGAAAGCGATAACCCAAGCCGTACAGGGTTTCAATTCCGGCGAAATCACGGTCGGCTGCCTTGAACTTCCGACGCAGGCGCTTGATATGTGAATCGATCGTACGGTCATCCACATAGATATTGTCGCCATACGCCGCATCCATCAACTGATCACGGCTTTTCACATGGCCCGTGTACTTGACTAGGGCTTGAAGCAGCAGAAATTCGGTCACCGTCAATTGCATTTGTATACCGCGCCAGACACATTCGTGCCGGGTGGCGTCAAGGCGTAGATCACCCCGAATCAATATTTCACCGTCGTCATCGGGACTAGTGGGTCGGGCCGCTGCCTCGCTGCGGCGTAGAACGGCGCGGATGCGTTCGATCAACAAGCGCTGGGAAAAGGGCTTGCGGATATAGTCGTCCGCGCCCATCTTCAGGCCTAGCATCTCATCGATTTCTTCGTCTTTTGATGTCAGAAATATTACTGGTACAGAGGAAACCCGCCGCAGGCGGTTCAGCAATTCCATTCCGTCCAAGCCCGGCATCTTGATATCCAACACGGCCAAATCCGGAGCCTGCTCTGTCATGGCGGCTAAGGCCGACTGTCCATCGGTATGGGTGGCAACCTTGTACCCCTCCGCCTCCAGGGCAATGGACACGGATGTCAGAATGTTCTTGTCATCATCGACAAGCGTAATGGTCGCCGCCATCGCAAAGCTCCCTTGTCACCATCCATTATGTAGTCAATTGCAGCCTTAACACCAGGGCGGGTCGTGAATGGGGTCAGAATGTGACTATTTCTGGGCAATTTCATAGACGGCCTATGGGTCGTTTCGAGATAATATGAAACCGCCCCGCGAGCAGGACGGCTGCCAGGGTGACGCCGCAAAGTGTACCCCACATCAATCCCGGTGTGCCCAGACTGGTTCGTAAAGATAACCAGCCGGCAGCCGGCACCATGACGAGCAGAAAGGAGCATAGGTGCAGTGCGGTTGGCACCCAGACATCGCCGGCGCCTCGCAAGGCGCCCATTAAAACACCTTGGGCGCCGTCGCAAACCAAAATTATGGCGCCGACCAGCAGGGTAGGCACGACAATCGCTAGTAGGGCCGGGTCGTCGGTAAAAATTCGTGCCAAGGCGTTGGGAAACAAGGTGATAGCAACCGCCATCATGGCCATGAAAATGGTGATGGCGAACAGGCCGGCCCAGCCGGACAGGATCATTTGCCGTTGATCCCTGCGACCAATAGCCATACCCACATGCACCGCCGTGGCCGTGCCCACGCCGATGGCTGCCATGAAGCAGAAGGCGACCACTGTCATAACGATCTGAAAGCCGCCCGCGGCCTGGCCGCTGATATGCCCCGCAAATAAGGTCAAGGAGGCGAAGGCGGCTGATTCTAAACCCTGCGCCAGGCCTAAGGGATAGCCTAGGTGGCGCAGTTTTTTGCCGATGTTCCGCCATTCATCCAAACGGCCAGCTATGTTGAATTTGTGGGCATCCTTCATTCTCAAGATATAAATTATGGCTGCTGCGGCGATCAACCACCTTGAAATTGTGGTGGCCCAAGCCGCGCCTTCGGCCCCCAGAGCAATATCGCCATCGATTAGCAGCCAGTTAAGTACCGCGTTTACGAAGTTGGCTGCGATCATGATCACCAAGCCTGGCCCGGGCCGATTCAAGGCTTCAAGGAATAGTATCGAGGCGGCATAAACCAGTTGACCCGGCAGGCCAAAATTTAGGACTGCCACGACATTGCCCGCCCCATTCGCCAGTCCCGTTTCATAACCCATCTGGTGATAGAACCAAACGCCTGCTTGGGCCAGGCCGGCAAAAATACAACCCAGAACAAAGGCATGCAGCATGGACACCCGCCAGATTACACCGCATTCTTCGTGTGCCCCCGCGCCCAACGCCTGGGCGCTCAGGACCGCCGTGCCGATCAACATGCCCACACCGATCAACATGCAGACCATATGAACCGCGTGGGCCAAGCTGTAGAAGGCCAATTCCGTAGTGGCAAAATGCCCGGTCATGGCCATGTCCACCATCACCAGAACTAGCATGCTCAGGCGTGCCATCGATACCGGCACCGCCAGCCTGGTGATGGCGCCGATGCGGTCCCTGAAATCCACTAGATTTTCGTGTCTAGGATTGATGAGATTGGTTTTATTCATAGTGAAATCGAAAATGTGACGAAGAATATCGAAATAGCCACGAAGCAGCGCTATACTCGCCTTTGACGGGAATAGCTAACGAACAATGTCATGACCAATTCAGCAAGCTTGGCCCGCCGATTGATACGGGCCCATGACACGGCTGTCCTGGCCACCAGCCTGCCTGATGACGGCCACCCGTACGCCTCGTTGGTTCTGGTAGCAGTGGATTACGATGTCGCACCAATTCTGTTACTCTCGGATTTGGCTGAACATAGCAAGAATATCGCGACCGACGGCCGTATTTCCCTGTTGTTTGACGGAACGCGCGGGCTCAACTCACCGATGACCGGGCCCCGACTTTCTGTTCAAGGCCTTGCCGCCCGCAATGACGACCCGCGCCTCCGCCAACGGTTCCTGGCGCGTCATGCGGACGCGGCAGGGTACGCGGATTTTTCTGATTTCTCGTTTTATCGTGTGGACGTGGAACGAGGTCACCTGATTGCCGGTTTTGGCCAGATCGAATGGATCGATGGATCAGACTTATTGTTCCGGCTGCCCGATGTTTTTGATATGGCGGATTGGGAAGGCAGCGTCATTAGCCATATGAACCAGGATCACGGAGATGCTATACAGGATATTGCCCAGGTTCTGCTGGGCGCGGAAGGTCGGGGCTGGATCATGACGGGTTGCGATGGCGAAGGCGGCGATTTGCGCCGCGGCGGCGAGGTCCTGCGGTTGGAATTTGCACACCCCGCCATGGATGGCGATTCGGTGTGTCGCGAGTTGATCGTCCTGGCACGATCCGCTCATGAAATTGCATCATGAAATTGCCCAAAGCCTTGCCCTGTGCAGTATCGGTGCACCCTGGTGAATGGGATGTAATTTCGTTAAGACCTATTATTGCCTCTACAACCTTTGACGACTATCTTGGCCACGGGGATATCAACGAAACAGACTGGCGCGGGTGCGCCATCATCGATTGCACTGACAGCTAATAAACTGACAAATTGTGACACGGGCTATATTCCGGTGGGCCTGTTGTCATCTCTCAGGAGACTACAGTGACGCAGATCGGACCGAACATCAGTCGCCACGGGCTGAAAACACACGGTATCAATAATACGGGCAAACAATACTGGAACCTGACCACCAGTGCCCTTTATCAAATGGCCCTAGCCAATGGCGAGGCTGAGTTAAGCCACGGCGGTGCTTTGGTCTGTCGCACAGGTGTGCACACCGGTCGGTCCGCTAATGACAAGTTTATTGCCCGGGAAGCCAATAACGAAGCTGACGTCGATTGGGGCGCGGTCAATAAATCCATCGAACCGGAAGAATTCGATGCTGTCCTAAAAATGCATCTGGCCCATTACGAGGGCAAGGATCTGTACGTACAGGACCTTTGGGCCGGCGCGGATAAGGACCACCGCCTAGCGGTGCGCGTGGTGACGGAACAGGCCTGGCATAATTTATTCGCCCGCAACATGTTCATCATTCCCACGGCTGAGGAACAGGCGAATTTCGAGCCCCAGTTCACCATTTTGCAAGCCCCTAGCTTGGAAGCACCAGAAAATACGCC
>CAXGCE010000099.1:0-6933 GCA_964007795.1 uncultured Alphaproteobacteria bacterium
CATTTTGTCCTGCACTTCCGTCCACGACCCGACCAATTTCCGCCGGCGTAACGCGCTGCCCAAAAGCCATATACATGGCGGCAAGAACAACAATTGCATAGACAAAATTTGCGATTGGACCAGCGGCGACAATTGCAGTCCGTTGGCCAAGCCGTTTATGTTGAAATGATACTAATCGTTCGGCCGGAGTCAGGCCCTTAAGGGCTACGTTGTCGGGCTGGCTAGCGCTGTTGCTGTCACCGAAAAATTTTACGTAGCCGCCAAAGGGTATCCAACAAATTTTCCACCGCGTGCCAAGACGATCATTCCAACCCCTGATTTCCGGACCGAATCCTATAGAAAACACTTCGACCCTGACCCCATTCCAACGGGCAACAAGGTAATGGCCCATCTCATGAACAAATACCAGTATAGTCAACACCACAAGAAATGGCAGGATGTACCCGCCCAAACCCGTGATGAAATCAAGAACCAACGTCTTTACCCTCGCACTAGACTCAGCCTGCCATCACCCACAGGCAGTAGTCCAGCAAATTCCAGCGCCACTGCCCGCGCATTTTGGTCAGCGGCCCAGACGTCTGCCAAATCGTTCACGGGAAATACGCAAATCTTGCCTAACGTTTCCTCAACCACGCGAGCTATATCCAGGAACCCCAATTTGCCCGCCAAGAAGGCCGAAACCGCGACCTCATTGGCGGCGTTTAGCACCGTGGGTGCTGTTCCGCCAGCGTCAAGAGACTCACGCGCTAAGCGCAACGCAGGAAACCGCATGGGATCCGGCGATTCAAACGTCAGATTGCCTACATACGCTAAATCCAGCCGTTCCGTGGGGGTTGCAATGCGGACGGGCCACGCCAAGGCATAGGCTATTGGCGTTCGCATGTCGGGCGCACCTAGTTGCGCCAATACGGACCCATCGACATAGCCCACTAGGCTATGTACCACCGATTGCTGGTGGATCAGTATTTCAATTTGGCCTGCCTCGACGGGGAACAGATGGTAGGCCTCGATCATTTCTAGGCCCTTGTTCATCATGGTCGCCGAATCCACAGAGATCTTATCACCCATGTCCCAATTGGGATGGGCCACCGCCTGTGCGGGCGTAACCTGGGCCATGGCGGTAACATCGAGATGCAGAAAGGGACCGCCCGACGCGGTTAGTATTATCCGGTCCACCGATTGCGGCTGGTCAAAATCAAATACCTGGTATATGGCGTTATGCTCGGAATCAACTGGGAGCAAGGTAGCACCGCTCTGCTTAACTTCCTCTAGGATCAATTCGCCAGCACAAACCAAGCATTCTTTGTTGGCTAGGGCAACAATTGCGCCCCGACGAATGGCGGATAATGTAGGGTGCAGCCCAGCCGCCCCGACTATGCCTGCCATTACCCAATCGCTTGATTGGTCCGCCGCCTCGCATAAGGCGGCTTCGCCGGCAGCAACCCGAACACTTGTCCCAGCCAAGGCATCCCGCAAATCACTGTAGAGGTCCTCATCACCGATTACTGCCAAACCTGCGTTGCTTTGCCGGGCCTGAGAGGCCAAAAGCTCCACATTGCGTTGCGCGGTCAGGGCGACCACCCGATAGTCATCCGGACTCCGGTTAATCAAGTCCAAAGTGTTCTGTCCGACTGAGCCTGTCGCACCCAGTATCGTGACACGCCGCGGTGTTGCTCCATTTGCTAATACCATGGGGAAAACCCTGCTTCATGTATCATGAAAAACAACACCAGTGCCGGCGCGGCAAAAAGCACACCATCGGCCCGGTCCAAAATGCCGCCGTGGCCGGGAATCAAAGTGCTGCTATCCTTAACGTCAAAGCGCCGCTTGAGGCTGGATTCGGCCAGGTCGCCGCATTGCGAAATCAATGCCAGAAGGGCACCCTGTATGGCAAATAACACAGTCGATCCGGATCCGCTAATAAGGGCCAACAGCACGGAAGCAACCATCGCCGCCAGAATGCCCCCTAATAGGCCGGCCCAGGTTTTATTTGGGCTGATACGCGGTGCCAGTTTGGGGCCCCCAATGCTCCGGCCCGAAATATAGGCTCCGGTATCGCACGACCAGACTGATACAAATAGCCATAAAACGGCTAACATTCCTTGATCCCCCATACGCAGCCACATTAACGCCAAACAGGGCAGTCCAAGCCAAAACAGCCCCAAAACCGGCCAAACCATGCCACGACCCAAAAATTGGCCAAGCAGCGCTAAAACCACCGCAATGGGTAATAGCACCAACAAAGCCCATTCCATCTTGCCGAGATAACCCAGCGTCAAAGCCAGCACAAGGCCAGCGGCCATCATCACTCCCTGTTGTCCGAAACCTCGACCACCTGTCAATCGGTCCCATTCACCTGCCATAAGGACAGCCGCAAATGCCAGAAACAAGGCAAATCCCAGTCCGCCTACATATAGCCAAGCTACTACTATAGGCAGAAGCACTACGGCCGATATCACCCGTGGTTTCAGAGAAGAAGCGATAGGATCAACCGCCGGAGGCGCCATAACGTCGTTCGCGCCGATGGAATTCATCCACGGCCTGCTGCAGGGATTTCTTGTTGAAATCAGGCCACAGGACGTCCATGAAAACCAGCTCGGAATAGCCTGCTTGCCACAACAAGAAATTGCTAAGACGTTGTTCGCCGCTGGTACGGATCACCAAATCGGGATTCGGAATGCCGTCGGTGTGGAGGTGGCGGGAGAAACTGGCCTCGTTGATATCCTCTAAATCCATTGAGCCATCCGCAACAGCAGTGGCAATACGACGCGTCGCACCCACGATTTCAAGATGGCTGCCGTAATTAAGAGCTATGATCAAGGTCAGGCCGATATTGTCCTTGGTTGTCTCTTCAGCATCATCGATTAATTTCACAATGTCTGGGGCCAGCGTTTGCCATTCACCAATAAACCGGGTCCGGACATTGTTGAGGTGCAATTCCCTCAGCTCCCGGCGCAAGTACAACCGCAACAGCCCCATCAGGTCATCGACCTCAGTCGTCGGCCGCTTCCAATTTTCGGACGAAAAGGCATAGAGCGTAAGATAGTCGATGCCCATTTCCCGGCCCGCCTCCACCACTCCGCGCAAGGCATCGACCCCGCGCTGATGGCCAGCTATTCTTGGAAGCCCCCGCGCCTTGGCCCAACGGCCGTTACCATCCATAATTATTGCGACATGGGCCGGGGGAAGCGGCTGACCGGCGTTAGGCGATGGCGTCATCACGAACTAGACCCTCTTTATATCTTCGTCTTTCGCCGCCAGGACTTCATCAATTTTGGCGATGGTCTGGTCGGTCAGTTGCTGAACCTCGTCGCCCCAAAGGTGATGTTCGTCCTCGCTTAACTCGCCGTCCCTCTCCATCTTTTTCAAGCTTTCCATGCCGTCGCGACGCACGTTACGCACAGCGACTCGCGCCTGTTCTGCATACTTATGCGCGATCTTCACCATTTCACCCCGGCGTTCCTCTGTTAACTCGGGAATGGGGATACGAACCAATTGTCCGTCCGCCGCCGGGTTCAAACCTAGGCCAGATGCACGAATAGCCTTGTCCACGGCTGATACCGCAGATTTGTCCCACACCTGTACAGTCAGCAGGCGAGGCTCAGGCACTCCGATTGTGCCAACCTGATTCAGAGGCATCTGTGCACCGTACACGTCGACCGTGATAGGTTCCAACAAGCCAACCGAGGCGCGGCCTGTGCGCAAGCCAGCGAATTCATGGCGCAAGGCTTCCATTGCGCCATTCATGCGTCTTTCCAGATCGTCCAGGTCAGGGTCAGCCACTGTTTAACCTCCCTCTTCAATCACCTTCATCTATGACTGTACATCTGCCGACCCCTCTCAATACATCAACGAAGGCACCATCATTGTGTATCGAGAATACTAGGATAGGGATCGCGTTCTCTCGTGCAAGCGAAATGGCAGCAGCATCCATGACCTTCAAATCACGCGAGAGTACCTGGTGATAAGTGAGCCGGTCATAACGCTTAGCCTCAGGATTAGATTTTGGTTCCTTGTCGTAGACACCGTCGACCTGAGTGCCCTTTAGAAGGCAGTCGCAATCCATTTCAGCCGCGCGCAGGGCGGCTGTGGTATCGGTTGTGAAAAAGGGATTGCCCGTTCCCGCGGCAAATATCACGATCCGGCCCTTTTCCATGTGCCGTACGGCGCGCCGGCGAATATAGGGCTCGCAAATAGTATCCATGGGAATAGCCGAAAGAACGCGGGTCGGCTGTCCTATACCTTCCAGAGCGCTTTGCATGGCCAAGGCATTCATTACTGTCGCCAGCATTCCCATGTAATCAGCACTAGCCCGCTCCATGCCAACCGTCGCTGCCGAAATGCCACGAAATATATTGCCACCACCGACGACGAGACATACTTGTGCGCCTAATTCGTGGACGGATTTTACATCCTTGGCAATGCGTCTGACAGTTTCAAAATCTACACCATATTCGCCATCGCCTAATAAGGCTTCACCGGAAATTTTCAACAATGCACGTCGAAAGCGGAGGCCTGCACCAGATTTATTAGGTTCGGACGTCATCACGGGTGTTCCCCTTTCCGCAATAGCCTACCTCGAGGCATGGGGCAGCAGATGCGCGAGACGAACTATGCAGAAACTTGTGCCGCGACTTCCGCCGCGAAATCAGTTTCCTCCTTTTCGATGCCCTCGCCCAGCACAAATTTGATGAAACCAGCAACTTTCACAGGTGCGCCTAGTTCTTTGCCTGCCCGCTCTAACACCTTAGCAACCTTGGTCTCGCCATCAATCACCCAGGTTTGTTCCACCAAAACGACTTCTTGATAGAACTTCCGCAAACGGCCTTCCACCATCTTGGAAATAATATCCTCAGGTTTGCCGCTATCACGGGCTTGCTCGCTCAATACGGCACGTTCACGCTCTACTGCTTCGGGATCCAGATCGTCGGTGCTGACCGACTGCGGTGAGGTCGCGGCTACATGCATGGCCACTTGTTTGGCAAGATTGGCCAGTTGTCTGACATCGCTGTTTGATTCCAGTCCAACTAGAACACCGATCCGGCCCAAACCCGGCGCCACCGCAGAATGAACGTAACTGGCAACGAGACCCGACTCCACAGACAGGGTGGCCGCCCGACGCAATGACAAATTTTCGCCGATTGTGGCTATCATATGGGTTAGTTCCTCGCCCACAGTACGCTCACCGCCCGGATAGGCCTGAGCCTGAAGTGCCTTCAGTTCACAATTACCGTTAGCCAAAACTAGGTCGCCTACGGTGCGGGCGAAGGCCTGGAATTGCTCGTTGCGCGCGACAAAATCGGTTTCGCTGTTGACCTCCACCACGGCACCCTTGGTTCCGTAAGCAGCGACTGCGACCAAGCCTTCCGAAGCAACCCGACTAGCCTTTTTTGCTGCCTCAGCTAGGCCTTTGGTGCGCAGCCAATCCACGGCTGACTGGATATCGCCCTCGGTCTCCGTCAAGGCCTTCTTGCAATCCATCATGCCTGCGCCCGTCTTGCCGCGAAGGTCCTTGATCATGGCTGCTGAAATCTGTATCACTGTTAATCTCCTATATGAAGTATACAGTGTAAATAATTCATATTAAGACGTTTTTTTCTCAGAAGAAGTGCCTTTAGGAGCCGCTTGGGAGACATCTGCCTCGGGCCCTGCGACCGCCTCTTCAACTGCGCCAGCCTCTTCCGCCGGTAATTCCTCGGCTGCACCCAGATCCTCGCCATCTTCCCGGCGTTCCTGTTGCAGGCCGGCGATTACGGCACGGGAGATCAAATCTAAATAAAGGGAAATTGCCCGCGCCGCATCATCGTTGCCCGGGATGGGGTAGTCGATCAAATCTGGGTCGCAATTGGAATCCACCAGAGCAAATATGGGAATTCGAGCCTTCCTACCTTCTTCGACAGCAATGCGCTCCTTCTCAATGTCTATAACAAACAGAGCGGTTGGTGGTTTTTTCATGTCCCGAAGACCCCGGAAGTACTTCTGAAGCCGTGCGAGTTCTATCTCTTTTTTAAGGCCTTCCCGTTTGGAAAGACGTCGGAGTTCACCGCGTTCCTGACGCCCTTCCAATTCACGCATATGGTCAATACGGGCCTTTATAGTTGGGAAGTTCGTCAGAGTACCGCCGAGCCATCGCTGGTTGACGTACAAGGATTCACATCGGGTTGCTTCTGATTCAATAGTTTCTTGTGCCTGTTTCTTTGCTCCAACAAAGAGGACATCGCCGCCGTGGGCAACTAGATCAGTCATGATCTGAGCTGTTCGCTCGAGGAGGACGAGAGTTTGTTGCAAGTCGATGATGTGGATACCGTTTCGCTGGGTGAAGATGTAATTCTTCATCCGTGGTTGCCAACGCCGAGTCTGGTGCCCAAAGTGGACACCCGCTTCCAGCAGAGATTTCATGGTAACCCGCTCAGGAGCTACCGACAGTTCTTCTTCAGGGGGTGTAACCGCCAATGGCGGGGTTTGGTTAGGTGTCTCCACAGCGACTTCCAACGACGTTTCAGGTGCTTCAGTTTGTTCCGTCAAAGGTTTGCAACTCCTCGTTCAAATAGTTAATCGATTGTTAAGTGCAACTAACCCAGATTATAGCATGGCGGATGCAACTGAACAACGAAGTCCTGATCCTGTTAATATTCGGTTGAGTACAGATTAAGCATTGGTGAACGACATGAGAGCTGAAGCCTTATTATCTTTGGTTGGCCAGATTCTGAGCAAGTTTTACTAGCGTTCGTACTGGAATTCCTGATGCCCCTTTCACCCATATGCCCTGGTCTTTATCGGCCATATACACCCCTGCGATATCCACGTGTACCCAAGGCGTATCACCCGCAAACTCCCCCACGAAATGTGCCGCGGTGATGGATCCTGCGGCCCTACCTCCTGTATTTTTGATGTCCGCGACAGTGCTGTTGTTTTGTTCTTTGTAGTCTTCAT
>CAXGCE010000100.1:0-6904 GCA_964007795.1 uncultured Alphaproteobacteria bacterium
ACCTTTGCCATGTTCCTGGTGCTTGAAGATGTAATCATCCTGATCTGGGGTGTCGATCCCTATTTTGCCTATCAGCCAATGGCATTGTTGGGGTCTACCGAGATCGTGGGCATGCCCTTTGATACGTACAGCCTGACCATGATCGGTTTGGCCGTGGTTGTTGGCATCGTACTTTGGCTAGGTCTCACACGGACTAAATGGGGTAAGTTGTTACTAGCGGTGATCTATGACCGTGAACTGGCCCAGACCATGGGCATCAACGTCACAGTGGTCTTTCTCGTTACCTTTATCATTGGCGCCATGCTTGGCGCTCTGGGAGGAGCCTATGTGGCGCCGACCATCTCTGTATCTCCTGGCGTAGGTGTCGAGGTCATCGTGTTAGCGTTTGCGGTTGTAGTGATCGGCGGTATGGGTAGCATCCCCGGGGCCATGATAGGTTCCCTGGTTGTTGGCCTGGCCCGGGCTGCGGCAGTACATAAGTTTCCGGAAGTGGAATTATTTGTAATTTACGCCATCATGGCCGCCGTTCTGGCGTTCCGACCCGAAGGCCTGTTTGCTCCGGCTAAGGCAAGGAAAATCTGATGCGGTATGTCGACAAAACCGTAATCGGCTTGACAGTAGCTTTCCTCGTACTGCTGGCCCTCGATTTTGTGCTGGCCGAATGGATGCGCTTTATCGGCCTGCAAAGCTTGGCCCGGGGGGCGGTCGCGCTGGGCTTGCTCGTGTTATGGCGCAGTGGCCTAATGTCATTCGGGCATGCGCTGTTCTTTGGCTTTGGCGCCTACACGGCAGTGATGCTATCACTGGTCGGGATCAGCGATGCCTTCGCTTTGGTTTTCGCAGCTACGCTGATGACAGGGCTGCTGGCATTTATCATTGGCTTTCTGATGCGGCGCTATCGGGGGATTTTTTTCGCTCTGTTGAACATGGCGTTTTCCATGATCCTCTACGGTGCAGTGGTGAAATCCGAGGCGCTGGGCAGTACCGACGGCTTCGGAGTGGTGAAACCGACTTTCCTAGGTTATGCGCCAGAGGGCGAGGCTGTGCAGTCTACCCTGTTTCTGTTTGCGCTGGTGTTCACCTATTTCATAACGGTGGGCGTGCATTTGTACCTGAGGACAACTTTGGGCGGTATGAGTATGGCGGTCCGCGAGAACGAAATTCGGGTGGAATACCTGGGCTATTCCGCCGAAAAGGTGATCCATATTAAGTATGTGTTTTCCGGCCTGGTGGCGGGTTTCGGCGGTGGTATCATGGCCCTGGCCGTGGGCCATGTCGATCCAGATTCCATGGCAAATTGGACGGTGTCGGGTGAATTTGTTTTTATCACGATTCTCAGTGGCACAGGCAGCGTGGCGGCAACCTATATCGGCGCCCTGGTGTTCGAGTTGATCCGCACCTACGCCTTCGAATACGCGCCGCAAATCTGGCAATTCATTCTCGGCGGCAGCTTGTTGGTGATAATCATGTTCCTGCCTGACGGCATCTGGTCCCTAAAGTCCCGCCTACGCGCGCTGCAAGGGTCTAAGTCCTCATGAATGCAGTTCTGAAAGTTCGCGACCTGCAAAAATCTTTTGGCGCCGTGGTTGCTGCCAAGGACATCAACGTCACGGTTCAAGAAAACGAAATCATCGGTATAATTGGCGCCAACGGCGCGGGCAAGACCACCTTCGTAAACATGGTCACGGGATATCTAAAACCCACTTCAGGCGAGATCGAATTCGCCGGCAAAAATATCATGGGCCTGCCGCCGAGAGAGATCACCTGCTTAGGAATTTCGCGATCGTTTCAGGTACCTCAAGTATTTTCATCTGAAAATGTATTTGACAATCTTTTAATGGCTTATGCCATCGCTGAGGAAACAGGCATAGGATTACTCTCACCGCTACATAACGAGGAGAGGGCTCAGCGTGTCGAAAACCACCTAAAACGCTACCAAATCTCCCAGTACCGTAATTCTGCGGCCTCAACCTTGCCACAGGGGGTTCGCAAATTGTTGGATATTGCAATGGCTGCAGTTCGCAATCCGACCATTTTGATGCTGGATGAACCAACCTCGGGCATTTCAGCCGAAGAAAAGTTCGACTTGATGGACATAATTATGGAAGCCCTCCGCCAAGACGAGACGACGGTACTTTTTATCGAACACGATATGGAGATAGTGGAAAGATATGTCTCGCGTGTGTTGGCATTTTATCAGGGTGAAATTATCTGTGATGCTCCCACGACCGAGGCGCTGATAGATCCGAGGGTAAGGGAGTTCGTGATAGGTGAAGAATACCACCGCACCGGAACTAAAAGCCCAAACGGGCCTGGGGTAAGCGCCGATGCTTGAGGTAAGAGGACTGGACGTTAATATAGACTCCACACCTATTCTACGTGGCCTGGCAATGAATGTGCCTGATGGCAGCATGTGTGGCCTGATCGGTCGCAACGGAGCCGGCAAGACGACCTTCCTGCGCGCCATCATGGGTGCCTTGGTAGCGGCAGCTGGGGAAGTAATCTTCAATGAGCAAGATTTGTTAAAAATTGACCCGCACAAGCGCGCTCATATGGGCATTGGCTTTATGCCAGAAGACCGGCGCTTGGTGCCGGAGCTAACGGCTGAAGAAAATATTCTGGTGCCGGTTTGGGCCACAGGCATGGAAGATTGGGAGAAACGTCTTAGCTGGATTTATGATTTGATGCCAGAGGTAGCTGAATTCCGTAACCGTGGCTCCTTTGAGCTATCGGGTGGGCAGCAGAAATTTGTCGCTTTCGCACGCGCCTTGATGGTGGGCAAGCATTTATTGCTTTTGGACGAACCCGGCGAAGGTATTGCCCCGATCTTTGCCCAGCGTATGAACGAGATTATGAAAAGCCTCAAAGATGAGGGCGAATCCTTATTAGTAGCGGAATCCAATGATAAACATTTAGTCGGCCTGCTGGATCGAACCTTCGTGATCGAACGCGGTAGCATTGTCGCCGAATAATACCGAAAGCAGGGCATGGCGCCTCTCACATCAGCAGGTTTACCGGATAACATCGCCGATGTAGAGGCCCTTGAAAATCTTCTGTCTTGGCCTAGCCAGTCGTTGATCGACGATCTGGCCGCTCTAGACGGCGATATCATCATCCTGGGTGTCGGTGGCAAGATCGGGCCCTGCCTGGCCCGAATGGCCAAACGTGCTGCGCCAGGCAAACGCATTGTTGGCGTCGCACGTTTCTCGAATAACGAGGTCAAACAGCGGCTTGAGGATTGGGGTGTAGAAACATTGGCCTGCGATCTGTTGGATCGTCAAGCAGTGGCCGAGCTACCAAAATTGCCCAACGTTATCTATATGGCAGGGCGGAAGTTTGGAACGGGTGGCGATGAACCCTTCACCTGGGCTATGAACGTCTGCGTTCCGGCCCTAGTGGCTGAAGCCTTTGCCCAGTCCCGAATTGTTGCCTTTTCCACCCTATGCGTTTACCCCTTCACGGATGTCACAGGACCAATTTGCAAAGAAGATGCGGCGACCGTACCGATCGGAGAGTACGCCAATTCTTGCGTGGGGCGGGAGCGGATTTTTCAATATTTCTCCGGCCGCTATAACACGCCCGGCCGTATAATCCGCCTGAACTACGCCATCGATCTACGTTATGGCGTGCTCTACGACATTGCCAACTGGGTCTATACTGGCCGGCCCATAGACCTACGCGCCGGTCATGTCAACGTCATCTGGCAAGGCGACGTGAACGCGCAGGTAATCCGCGCTTTACATCATTGCGAGGTGCCTAGCCGCCCCTTGAACATGGGCGGTCCGGAACAAGCCAGTGTGCGAAACCTGGCAACCGAGTTCGGCCGGCGCTTCGGCCTGGAGCCGCAATTTGTCAATCAAGAAAGCGGCATCGGCTGGCATAATGACACGTCGCTGGCAGCCAAGATTTTTGGCTATCCTGAGGTACCCCTAATGCGAATGATAGATTGGACGGTTGACTGGATTGAAAGGGACCAACCACATTATAATCTACCGACCCATTTCGAGGAACGCGACGGATCGTTCTAGGTTTCATTACAAGCTGCCAAAGGAGGCAAGCCATGAGTATATTTCATGATCGACCCCTGGACGGCGTAATTCCGGCCACCTTACTGGCATTCGACATCGACTACGAAATCGACGAGGCCGCATCCCGCCGCCATTTGCGCGACGTGGCCGCCACTGAGGGTCTTAGTGCCATAACCGTGAACGGTCATGCCTCGGAGGTGCATGCATGCACCTTTGACGAACAGAAACGCATCCTAGATTTCAGTCAGGATGAACTTGGTGGCCGTTTGCCTTTAATTAATGGCATCTATGCCGATGGCAGCAAACAGGCTGCAGACCTAGCTCGTATGGCTGAGGCCGGTGGAGCACAGGCCTTGCTGGTGTTCCCACCCAACAGCATGATTATGGGCGGTCAATTGCGCCCAGAAATGGCTTTGGCCCATTTCAATACCATCGCCGACGCCACAGACCTGCCCTTGATCGCATTTCAATACCCCCAGGCCAGTGGCCAGGGATACCCCTTCGATACGCTATTGCGAATGATCGAGGAGGTGCCCACCATCAAGGCCATCAAGGATTGGTCCAACGATGCCATGTTGCATGAAAAACATATTCGCGCCCTGCAATCTGGTGCGATGGGCAGAGCCATCTCTGTCTTGACCACCCATTCATCATGGTTGATGGCGTCCTTGAGCATGGGAGCCAATGGTCTTCTCTCCGGCGCCGGCAGCGTTATTCCTGACCTGCAGGTGGCTCTGTTCCAGGCAGTCAAGACCGGCAACCTTGAGAACGCCCAAGCGATTAATGACCGCATCTATCCCCTGGCCCAAGCCTTTTACACGCCGCCGTTCCTGGATATGCATAACCGTATGAAGGAATGCCTGGTACTTCTGGGGCGTCAGGAACGCGCGTTCGTTCGCCCGCCCCTGATGAAATTGACCGACGGTGAAATCAAACGACTAGCCCTGGCACTAGAGCAAGCTGGACTACTGCACAGGGCCGCTGCTGAATAATTTCTCCTCTAGGCCGCGGCAAAATACTGCCCTATGGCCACCGTCTCGTATTCGATTTCTCAGATTCGAAATCTGACCACTTCATCAATCTAGATGATGCCCAAAAACTGATTATTCAGCACCACGGGCGGATGCAACAATTCTTTAAGCGTTTGCTTGGTCCCTCACAACTCGGGATAAACCGCGGAATTCGGCAACGGCACGACCGTCTTCACCTAACACAGTAACATCAAAAATTTCCGTGCGACTAGCACTGCTGCGCGCCTTGGCGACGGCAGTTAGCAATTCACCGGGCCGGCCATATGTCAAATAGGTGATATGAGCGGACTGCCCAAAAGCCTTTTCACCCTGGCTATTACAGGCAAAGCCAAAAGCAGTGTCCGCCAGTAGGAAGCTGTATCCGCCATGAACTGTACCGTAAGCATTCAACATGTTTTCGTCTAAACGCATACTAATCCGGGCGAATCCACTCCGGACTTCTTCCAAGGAAATTTTCAGTGTCTGGCAAACGGGGTCATTTTCATGCATTTCCTGACAAATTTCCCGAGCCCGTTGGTCCGAGCAATCCGACACCGACACCATCTTGAATTCCTAAGTTCCTATTCCAGCCCCAAGAGTTCGTCGACCTTTTTGGGTCCCAAATCCGGGCCATACAACAGAACATCGTCGACCTGCAAAACAGGCGATGAGCGGATGTTGCGGCTCTCAATAAAAGCTGCAGCTTCTTCATCCATCATCAGGTCCTTGGCAACAAATGTTACATCATGGGCCTTCAGATACCCTTTGAGCTGTTCACACGGGGCACAAAGGGGTGTGGAATAGACAATGACTTTCTGAGCTGTCATTCGACTTCCTTTATAGCCTTCTCAGCCTTCAGCTTCCGATACAGCTCCTTATTCTCAAGCCAGGCGTTCTTGATCTCTGGCGTCTGCCAAGGCTGTTCCTGCGTAAAAACTTTTGCTTTCCAAGCATCGCCCTTGGACCATTTGAAAGGTGACTCCGCGGTAGTTCTAGGCTCTGTAGCGGTTTCAAAGAGATCCAGCGCCATAGTGATAATCTGGCGCTGCTGTTCCACATCACCTGGTTCGCCACAAGGGTTGCCTAGGGGAAAGTCGGTGAACTGCAGGCGGGCGACACCGCAGCTTTCAACAATGTCGCGCGCAGCTGCGACGACGACTGTGGGTATGCCGTTTTTTTCTAAGTACCGTGCGACCAGACCGACGGTCTGGTGGCACACAGGTCAGACCGGGACCAACAGAGCGATATCGACGCCTTCGTCCCTGCAACCCTGCAAAACCTCCGGTGCATCAGTCCCGATCGTCTTACTTTGGGAATAGGCGTTATAAACGCCATAGGCCGTGGGCGCTAAAGAGCCGATACGGCCAGTCTCCGCCAGTTCCTGCAAACGCGTAACGGGAAAATAGCTGTTCACATCATCCAACGTGGTCGCGTTCATGTCATAGCTGTCTGTCCGGCTGTAAAGTTCCTTCACCGGTGTATCGACGGCCACACCATAAACATTGGCTGCCTCCCCCCGTTCCAGCGGCAATCGCTGGTCCTCCCATCGCCGCGAGGCTATCTCGGACGTGGAAACCAGGGCAAGGCGGCAGTCCGCCAAAGGCTTTTTTAACGGCGCAAAGGGAACATGTTCATTTTTTGCCCATTGATAGGGCTTGTCGTAACCCTCAGCCTGATAATAGGCATTGGTCCGATCAATATATCTCACATAGCTCAAAGTGCGATCCTCCAGGATTGCAACGGCGCATTAGACCATATTGGAGGCGTGCATGGCTAGGTGATTGCCGCTGGCACAACATTTGGGTTCAATCGTGCGGAATTCCGGCTACTTCCACATAAACTCGATATTACTCAGCAGAGCCGCAG
>CAXGCE010000101.1:0-6794 GCA_964007795.1 uncultured Alphaproteobacteria bacterium
TTATCATAGGTTCCCCCAGCCCGGGAGAAAACTGTCCCAAGGAGCGGGGCGGGAGATTTAATTGTTAGAAAAAGTCGGTTCGGATGGGACCCAGGGTCTTGAGAAGGAAATTTACGGTGAAGGTATCCGTCGGTTCCAGGTCGCGGTCCTCGAAGAAGGTCCTGGTCAGGTTGGTATTCAAAACGAAGCATTCGTTTTCGTAGGTGATATTGCCGCCAACACTTCGCGTTTCACCGGCAGCCAAGTCGGTGATCCCCAATAACCCAACCCGCCAGAATCTATTCAACCGTGAACTGGCGCCATAATTGATTTCCTCGCGTCCGGGAAATTCACTGTTTTCCTGGGTTTCGAGGAAAGTGTAGTTGGCATTAACCTGGAACGCCGGAACGCCGGCGTTAAACGTCAGCTCGTTTCTTTTCGGGACGAAGGTATCGCTGGCGAAACGGGTCCGGTAAACGAGATTCAAATACGAACCTAAATAGATCTGAGCCCGTCCCACCAGGTCGGAGAAATCCTCCTCGAGGCCCGACCCGGTGGCGAAGGTATCGTTGTTTTCGGGCCGCCAGGATTGGCCGATGAAAAACGTGCCGGTGCCCTCTGGAAGAAAAATACTCCATTTGAGCCCGTAATTGAGGCGCGTGCCTTCCTCGATCCGGTCGATACCGGAAAACTTATTGGCGCTGAAGAGGTTGGTGTCGTCGAATTCCAACTCTTGGCTGTCTTCGTTGGGGTCAAAGGTGCCGGCGGCGATCTCATTCTTCAGGAATTGCCGGACTTCGGCGCGTAGGGCCTCGGCTTCGGGTGGCAGGCGGATGGGATCGAATTGAATGGCGACTGACATCTGGTTGGTCCTCAGGCTGCGGTCAGGTCGAGCCATAAGCCATCGCCACCGCTAGTGGCGACCCGGCGACCCAATTCAGCGGCCCAAACCGCCTCGTTATCGAAATCGTCCCGCCAAGACCACAGGCGTTGGACGAAGCGGTGTAAAACATGTTCCTTCGTAAAACCAATCGCACCAAAGGTCTGATGACCAATGGCACTGCCCTGTCCGGCGGCTTCGCCCACGCGGATTTTTGCTGACGCCACGTCCAGAAAGAGTCCCGAGTCATCCCAGGATCGTAAATTCTCGATGCTGTATGCGGTGGAATTGGCAATGGCGATAGCGGCCGCTGCTTCCTCGGCCAGCCGGGCCAAGTTGTGCTGTACCGCCTGAAACTTGCCAATGGGTCGGCCGAAGGCGATACGTTCCTCTGCGTATTGTACGGCAATCTCTAAAACTGCTTGCAACGCACCGGCCATTTGCATAGCGCGTACGGCCGCTCCCATCAAAAGCAGGGCCCTTTGATCTATTCCCTCGTTTACGTTGCCAGTCTCAATTGGTGTTACACCATCGAAGTTAATACTGTTCTGAGGCTCTCCGGCCAAATTGACGCCACCGCCAAATACGCAATCCGAAGCATTTACCAACGCGACCTTGCCGGAAGCCAAGACGGCTAAATGGTTAACTTCGGTGCCGAACGGCACCATTTCAGCCGTGCCTGCGAGTTTGCCTTCGGTCAAGAAAATAGTATCCCGTCGCCTGGTCGGTGCCACGGACATGGTGCCCCCGGGCAGGACAAGGCGTCCCTGCTCCAGCAACCAATTCGCCAGGAGAGTTTCAGCCAACGCGACAGGTGCAGCGAATTGGCCGGCTACGCGGAGCACGGCAAATCCCGCACCGATGCCTGCGCCCGCGCCACCTAATTCATCGGACACCCAGGCGGTCGTCAGCCCAGCGTCCTCAAGAGCTGACCACAACGGTTCGCGCCAGACGTCATCCTCCGCGTTATTTAGGGTCTGGGGATTGCCGAGATCCTGAAAGATACGGGTTGTCGCGTCGCTAACCAGGCCTTGCGTTTCATCCATAGGCTACCTGCCCTGAAAACTGGGCAGGCGTCGTTCGGCCGTCGCCGCGATGCCTTCCTTGAAGTCTTCAGTCTGACGCAGTTCATTCTGTACTTTCAACTCATGGTCCGTCGCAATCCTGACGCGGTCTGCTAAACCGGCACGTAGGGTGGCACGGGTTTCCACGACACCCAGGGGCGAGGAGATTGCAATTTCCTCAGCAAGTTCCATAGCAGCACTGCGCAATTGGTCTAAGGGAACAATTTTATCGGCCAATCCCATTTCAACAGCTTCCTCACCCTTGACACGCCGCCCCGTATACATCATCAGCGCTGCGTTCTGTTGGCCAATCAAGGCGGGCAGAGTGTGGGTCAGGCCAAAACCGGGATGGAACCCCAGCCGCGTGAAATTGGCGCTGAACCGTCCCTCAGGGCAAGTGACGCGAAAATCAGGTACCAATGCCAGTCCCAGCCCGCCGCCGATGGCTGCGCCCTGTATGGCGCCGACCATTGGTTTTTTGCATGAGAACAAGCGCACGGCCTCTTGGTAAAGATGGTTCACCGGTTTTTTTGGTTTGGCATCATCGATGATTTTCTGGCCCGAGCCATCACCAAAATTTGCACCCGCGCAGAATGACTTACCCTGCGCCGCTAAAACGATAGACCGGCAGTTTTCATCCAAGTCCAGTACATCGCACGCATCCGCCAACTGTCCAATCAGGGCAATGTCAAAGAAATTGTGCGGTGGTCGTTGAATTTCGATCAGCGCCACATGCCCAGTTTGCGTTACTTCAATATCTTCATAGTCAGCCATTTGAGTAATCCTTTAAGAAGAGAGAGTACATTTGCCGTTACGGACCACGACGACGTCGCGTTCCTTCAGACGGCATTCGAATGCGACGATGTTTCCGTCCCGCCACATATCTGTGATGATGGTTTCGCCCGGATAGACAGGTGCCGAGAAACGGACATCAAATCCACGGATCATGGTGTGGTCATAATCGCAAATGGTTGTCAGCAACGCCCGGCAGGCAGTGCCGTAGGTGCATAGGCCATGCAGGATAGGTACTGGAAAGCCCACCTTTTGCGCCAAGCCTGGATCGGCATGCAGTGGATTTCGATCTCCGCTCAACCGATACAATAGGGCCTGGTCTGCCCTGGTTTCCAATAAGCAACTGGTATCGGGCGCTCGGTCCGGCACTTGGTGTGGAGCGGGCCCGTTTCCGGCCGGTCCGCCAAAGCCACCGTCGCCACGGGCGAAGATGGTGCTGCCAACCTTAAACAGCGGCTCTCCATCCGATTTGAGGCGAACGTTTACTTCGCTTAACACAAGGGCGCCTTTTCCTTCACCCTTGTCGTAGGCCTCGGACACATGTCCGTCAGCGATCAAATCGCCCTCAGGCGGCAAGGGCCGGTATAGTTCCAACCGCTGCTCCCCATGCAGCACCTTGCTGTAGTCCCAACCGCAGTTGGCCAGCAAACTATTGCGGGTTAATACCACTGCCAAAGTGGGCACCGTCTTCAATTTGCCCCCTTCGAAGGTAAAGGCCAGCTCGTTCTTATCCAGGGCGTCGCGGCCAAAACCCACGCCTAGGGCATAGAGAATTGTTTCTCTATCGCTATATGAAAATTTCATGTCCTTCATTTTTAAGGACATTAGATGATCATAATTCATCGCCATCGGTTCTGCCTCTATAAGGGGTCGGAGGTAAAGACCGTACGCGCATTCCCCAGGTCGGTAGTATTGGCGCGGAAGGCAGGGAAGGCATTCGACAACATGGTGGACGGTGTCCAGCCTTCTGTATTGGCGATGCCGCGTGTCGGACGGGGTTGGTTCCAGATGTAAACTTCATTGCCCCGAATTGAAAAGATTTGACCGGTTAGATCCTTGGCCTCGTCTGCCACAAGGGCAACCCCCAAGGGGGCGATCTGGTCAGGGCGCATTCTCGCCTTGGTCAATTCAATTCGTTTGGCGGTCGCTTCATCCTTAATCGGGATAGTGCCGATCATCCGGGTCCAGGCCGAGGGGGAGAGGATGTTGGAGCGCACGTTTTTGCGCTCGTTCTCCATGGCGATGACACGGGACAAACCGACAATGCCCATTT
Organism: uncultured Alphaproteobacteria bacterium; assembly: GCA_964007795.1. Lineage (GTDB taxonomy): Bacteria > Pseudomonadota > Alphaproteobacteria. Next base: position 3,989 of record CAXGCE010000101.1, read on the forward strand.
TGGCAGCGGCATAGTTAGTCTGGCCGATATTGCCGATCAGGCCAGAGGTGGAGGTGAACAACACGTAGGCGCCGTCCTCCTGATTACGGAAATGGTTGATGGTGGCGCGGCAAACGTTGAAAGAACCTTTCAAATGCACATTGATTACTGCGTCCCAGTCTTCTTCCGACATTTTATGGAACATTGTATCGCGCAAAATTCCCGCCGGCGCGATCACCCCGTTCAGACCGCCGAAGCTGTCCATGGCCTGTTCAAACATGTGTTTGGCGCCAGACATCTCGGCAACACTGTCGGAATTTGCGACCGCATCACCACCGGCCGCCTTGATCTCGTCCGCAACCTCTTGTGCGGGGCCAGCTTCCCCGGCGTCGTTACCGGCGATGGAGCCGCCCAGGTCATTTACCACGACCTTGGCTCCTTCCCGGGCTGCTAGCAGAGCGTGCTCCCGCCCGATGCCGCGGCCGCCACCGGTGACAAGAATAACCTTGCCGTCAAGCACACCCATCTCGTTTCCTCCGATTTTCTATTTGAGGGGAAAATAGCGTCACTTTTCGGAACAGGGAAGCCCCGCCGATAGCGGTTTGGCAACTTGTTCGAGTTTGCTTTGGCGACTACCCCTACCAGCAGATAATACTATGATGGATGTGCACCGAATTTACATAAATTGGGGGTCGGCAAATGGATTTGGGTTTAAAGGGACTGCGGGCGTTGGTTAGCGGGGGTACCAAGGGCATTGGCCGCGCAGTTGCGGGACTATTGGCAAATGAAGGTGCGTCCGTGGCGATTTGCGCTCGCGACGAAGGGGAAGTAAAGGCTACCGCCGCTGACTTACAGGCAGGCGGTGTTTCCGTTTATGGTCAGGCGCTTGATGTGTCCGATGGGCCTAGTTTGAAGTCTTGGGTGGAAAGTGCAGCAGGCTCCCTAGACGGGCTTGATATTGTGGTTGCTAACGTTTCCGCGTTAGCTATCAATAATGACGAGGAAAGTTGGCTTCAGGGTTTTGAAGTCGACATGATGCACAGTGTGCGGATGGTTGAAGCGGCAATGCCGTGGTTGGAAAAGAGTACAGCCGCTTCGATTGTCACAGTTTCCTCGGTCTCCGGCCGTGAAATCGATTTCGCTGCTGGTCCATATGGTGCCTTCAAGGCAGCCCTGCTCCACTACACTCAAGGCCTAGCCAACCAATTGGCGGTTAAAGGCATTCGTGCCAATTCCGTCTCTCCCGGAAATACTTATTTCGATGGCGGCGTCTGGCAACAGATTGAGCAGGGCGATCCAGATTTCTTTGCGCAAGCACTCGCCCTGAACCCTACCGGGCGCATGGCAAATCCAGAAGAGATCGCCCGCGCTGTAGTTTTTCTAGCCAGCCCTGCCGCTTCGTTCATCATGGGGACTAATTTGGTGGTGGATGGCGCGTTAACGCGAGGCGTTCAATTATAGGGATCGACGTTAGCGTCACTGCAATATCAGTGTAGTCAACTAATTTTGTAAAAAGCTGACCGCCAAGCGCATATTTTTGCGGACCTATACATGAAGCATTCTGCGAATGAAAAGGGCTAATAAAAAAATAGTCCTTTAGTTTCAAAATGTTATAGATTTCCAAGGTCTTTGAGCCAAATAATTCATGATTTCCCGGCGTTGGCGATGGGCTGGACGAACTGCAATTCCGTATCCCAGGGCAGGAAGATCCAGGTATCTTGGCTGACTTCGGTGACAAAAGTATCAACCATGGATCGCCCTTCGGGTTTGGCATAGACCGCGGCAAAGTGTGCCTTGGGCAGCATGGTGCGGACCACCTTGGCGGTGGCTCCGGTGTCCACCAGATCATCGATGATCAGAACATCCTCACAATCTTCCGACACACCTTTCAAGACCTGAGGTTCGGCCCGGTCTTGATGGTCATACGTCTTGATGCAAATGGTATCCACTAATCGAACTTCCAGCTCCCGAGCCACGATGCAAGCCGGCACCATGCCGCCGCGAGTGATCGATATAATTCGGCTCCAGGGACCTAGCTCGGCTAAGCGCCAGGCCAGGGCTTTACTGTCCCGATGCATTTGGTCCCAGGAAACGGGAAACCCTTTGCTGTAACTTTCTTCCATGTGAATGCATCCGCTGCTGCAGTGAGGTCTGCGCCAACTTAACGTTCGACAGCGCTCATGCCAATCGTTGTCAGAGAACGGGGTAGAGAGCAAGTTCGGAACCCACCAAGACGGCGGAACAACCAGAGGAATACAATCGTCGTGTTACATCCAAGCTGGCGAAATCGGCAACTTGTCGCCTAGCGGCTAAGGCAACGCATACTCTTGTCAAGGCCGTTCAGGGTCAGACCAAACATGCGGTGACCCATGATCTGCTGCAGCATTTGCAGGGACGGAGTGTATTCCCAATGGCGTTCCGGTACCGGGTTGATCCAGCAGACATGCTTAAAATGGTCCAGCAGGCGCTCCATCCAGACTTGGCCGGCTTCCTCGTTCCAATGCTCAACGGACCCGCCGGGATAGACAATTTCGTATGGCGACATGGTGGCGTCGCCAACAAAAATCAGCTTCCAATCCGGGCCATAGGTGTTGATCAATTGCCAGGTGGGAATGTGCTCAGTATGGCGGCGGCGGTTGTCTCGCCAGACCTTTTCGTACATGCAATTGTGGAAATAAAAACTTTCCAAATACTTAAATTCCGTCCGCGTGGCGGAGAATAGCTCTTCCATAGTTCGGATGTGGTCATCCATGGAACCGCCCACGTCAAGCAGTAGTAGCACCTTGACTGTGTTGCGCCGCTCGGGCCGCATCTTGATATCGATCAT
>CAXGCE010000102.1:0-6745 GCA_964007795.1 uncultured Alphaproteobacteria bacterium
TGATACTGATTTGTTGGTCATTTTTGGCCTGGTGATCCTGGTCGTGGGCGGCGGCTTATGTTTTTGGCGCCCCATGTTGGCGTCGACTGTTAATGAAGATTTGGCTCGAGTTGAAGGCGTGGCCACGGCGACTATGAAGATCTTGTTCACGCTTTTAATGGCGGTGGTGATAGCCGTCGGCATGAAAGTCGTCGGTATATTGCTGGTGATCTCGCTGTTGATCATTCCGGCGGCCACGGCGCGGCACCTATCGTCAAATCCAGAAGGAATGGCTGTTGCTGCTGCGTTGTGTGCGGGTCTGTCGGTCATTTTTGGCCTGGCGGCATCTTATTGGTGGGATTTGCCGGCCGGTGCGGCGATTGTAGCGGCCGCGACGTTTATGTTTCTGTGTTCCCTGCCCTTGCAGGCCGGTTCTCTATGGAAATCTCGTAAGAGGGAGGAACCTGTATGAAGACGAACAGGGTGGCAAATCCTTTTACGGCGCCGGAACATGATCATGCCAATTGTATCTTTGCGGCCTTGGATGCGGCTGAGGCAATTTGCGCCCAGCGTGGTGAGCGTTTGACGCCTTTGAGGCGGCAGGTGTTGGAACTGATTTGGCGTGGGCATTCTCCGGTTGGTGCTTATGACTTGCTTGCTATGCTCCAGGACAATCGCGGTCGCGTCGCTCCGCCGACGATCTACAGGACGTTGGATTTCCTGTGCCGGCAGGGATTTGTTCATCGTCTAGACAGTCTGCAGGCTTTCATCGGCTGCGGTCATCCGGGCGGTCATGACGGGGCACGCCAGGCTGCACATTTTCTTATTTGCCAAGACTGTGGCACGGCGGTAGAAGTTCGTGACGGGCAACTGGACGGCGCCATCGACAGCCTGGTAGGGCGGATGGGTTTCGCAATTGCCGCTGAAACTATTGAATTGAGCGGCGTCTGCGCCGCCTGTCAATCATAGCTGAGTAATCTTCATGGGCGGCATCATATGGCTAGCTTCCTACCCGAAATCAGGCAACACCTGGCTACGCTCTTATCTGCACAACCTTCTTCGTGATCCCGAAAAACCGGCAAATATTAATCAGTTGGATCAATTCTGTCTTGGGGATTCTCAGGCTTACTGGTACCACAATGCAGGTGGTGTATCCGATCTGAGCAAGATGTCTATGGCGGACGTCGCTAAATTGCGGCCACTGGTTCACAAAGCATTTACAAAAGCCCATTCCGACTCGGTTTTCGCAAAAACCCATAATTTATTAGGCGAGGCTTTTGGCGTGCCGACGGTGACCATGGAACATACAGTGGGTGGCATATACGTGCTTCGCAACCCGCTCGATATGGTGATGTCAATGTCGGATCATTATGGGATTAGCCTTGATGAGGCTATCGAGATGCTGGCCGATCCCGAGGCAGGTACGGGCAATAGCAAAACCAACGCTTTCGAATTCTACGGCACCTGGTCGCAACATGTCCACTCCTGGACGGCTGAGGATAATGACAGCCTGATACACGTTCGCTACGAGGATATGGCCGGAAAATCGAAGCAGACCTTTGCCCGTATTGCAGCATTTCTGGGCCTGAGCCCTTCAAAAGCGCGGTTGGAAAAGGCAATTCGATTTTCCTCATTCAAGGTTCTTCAGGGACAAGAGCGGAGAGATGGTTTTCGCGAACGCAGTCAGCATTCAAAACAATTCTTCCGATCAGGTAAGGTTGGCATTTGGCGTAGCATGCTTTCAGAAGCTCAGGTCGACAAGGTGACGGCGGATCATCATGAACAGATGGATCGCTTTGGCTACTTGCCATAGGAACTCCAGATATTCCCGAGGCTATCAATGTTGGCCGGAGTTTCGTGTGTTTGACACCTACCTTTGCCCAACTGCATTTCATTGCTTAGAAATTGAGTCTGATCGAGGTTCTTTATGAGGTTTTCCATTTTGCTGCCAGTGGTTGCTTATCTTTTGTGGTTTCAGACCGCTGCGGACGGCTTAATGGATAAAGCCACTATCGTCACCGCCGAGGGTAAGCATGTCTTCACGGTCGAATTGGCTGTCACGTCGAAGGCACGCCAGCAGGGTTTGATGCACCGGCGGGAAATGCCGCGAAATGTGGGTATGTTATTCATTTTCCCAAGCCTGGGACTGCAAAGTTTTTGGATGAAAGATACTCTTATCCCCCTGGATATTTTGTTCTTGGAGGCTAATGGACGTGTCGTGCATGTGCATCACAACGCCCAGCCTCGTTCCTTGATGCCCATTGCGCCAAAGGTGGCGGCGCTTGCTGTTCTGGAAATCAATGGTGGACTGAGCCGTGAACTGGGCATCAAACCGGGTGATTTTGTCCACCATCCGAGTTTAAGGGCACGGTGAGCCTGAATTTGTACACGGATTAGATTGTTTAGGACCATCCAGTTGATTGGAAGGAAGGCAAGGAGGCGATATTCCGTCAGAACTGCGCACTGGTGTTTGCGGGCAACGAAATTAGTACCCGCGAGTGGAGGTTGCTGATGGCTAAAAGCGTTTCTCGCTGCTTGCTGCCTCGGTACTGTCAGGGTTTGTTATAGTATCGATTCAGCTAGTTTTTGTGCCAGTCCACCAGCCACCCGTCTACGGTAATGGGGCGGGGTCATGCTGGTTTTCATGGCTTTGGCTTGGGCACGAACCCGATCGCGCAGGTCTTCCAGACAGGCCCCGTCCGCATATTTGCCGACAAATCTATCCATATCCTTGGCCAAAAAGGGCAGGGGTGAGACACCCGTGAGGCCCACCCGCAGGTCCGTAATTTTGCCAGCAACAACTGCCATACGCACGGCGACGCCTGCCAGGGGAAAGTCGATGGAACCACGGACCCGAGATTTGGCATATCCGGTAGCGATGTATTCCGGCGGATTGGGCAAATGCACGGCCACCAGCAATTCATCCTTGACTAGGGTCAGATGATCCATGCCGTCATTACGATACAATTGCGCCAAAGGAATGCGTCTGCGTCCGTTGGTGCCAGCCAGTTCGACTTCGGCGTCAAACAACAATAGAGTAGGCGCCAGGTCGCCTGAGAAGGTGGCGAAACAGCGTTTGCCTCCTGGCGCCACATGGCAGATCTCGCCGCGATGTTTAAGACAATAATCGTTCGCCGACCGCCACCATTCACTTTGGTTGTAATAAATACAACGGGTGTCCAGGCACAGATTACCGCCTAAGGTTCCGTATTCCCGGTGACTGGGACCGGCAACCTCGCCGGCCGCTATTGCCACCGCGGTGAAACATTGCCGCAAGACTTCGCTCTCAGCTATCTCGCGCAACACCGTAGCGCCACCGATTGTGATACCGTCACCATTATCCAGAATACCGTGCATCGCCGAAATACCGTTTAGATAAACCAGGCTATCGGGTTGTTCGATGCCACGGCGGATATTGACCAGCATATCGCTTCCACCAGCCAGATACCGGCTAGCAACGCTGGAGGCGTGGGCACTAATGGCATCCTCTACTGTAGTGGGATGGTGCAGATCAATGTCGGGCATGAGTTCCATCAGGCCGCCTTTCCATCCGCCGCTGCGGTATTGTCAAAGCGAGCCTTCTTCTCCAGCAATTCCATTAACCGGTCTGGCGTCAGGGGTAGTTCAGTAGCTCGGACGCCCACTGCATCGGCAACGGCGTTAGTCAGGGCGGGTAGGAAACTGCTTAATGAACCTTCGCCCGCTTCCTTAGCTCCAAAAGGCCCGTGTGGATCGGAGGCCTCGATGATGCCGACGTCAATAGGCGGCGACTCCATAATTGTAGGAACACGATAATCGAGCATGTTGGCAGCAATGGGCAGTCCGTCGTGGAATTTAGTCTCCTCCGACATTGCCTGTCCCATACCCATCCAAACGGATCCCTGAACCTGGCCCTCAACCGCAAGAGGATTTAGTGCTTTCCCACAATGATGGGCGACCCAGACCTTGTCGACTGTGATTGCAGCGGTGTGGGGATCAACAGTAACCTCAACGACCTGTGCAGCGTAGCTGAAGGCCATGGTGCCGCCGATGGCGGCGCCCCTATATTTTCTACCGCCCCAGGATTCCGGGATAGTGTCATAGTTTCCCTTGACTGTAATAGTGCCTTCGCCTTCCAAGGCGGCAGCTACCACCTCGTCGAAGGTCAGACCCTGGTCCTGCTGGCCGCCACGATAAATTTCGCCCAGACATTCTACATCCTCAGGCGCAATTTCCAACTTGCGGGCGGCGGCCTCTACCAGTTTAGCCTTGAGATTTTGAGCCGCGTCGATGGAGGCATTGCCCACCATAAAGGTGACCCGACTCGAGTAACTGCCGTTATCCTTGGGCGTGACGGCGCTATCGGAGGCAATGACGCGGATACGCCCCATGTCCACGCCCAGTGTTTCGGCGGCGCACTGGGCAATCACAGTGGATGAACCCTGACCAATTTCCGCAGCGCCGGTCAGCAGGGTGATGCCGCCATCCCAATCCACACGCAGATGGATCGTGGCATGAGGCTCTCCGGTCCAGTGCTTGGGCTTGGAGGCGCCGGAGATATAGTGGGAACAAGCCATGCCTAGCCCTTTGTTTGGGCCCAGTTTGCCTCTGCGTTCCTTCCAACTGCTGGCCTCCTCGGCCCAATCAAGACACTGGTCTAGGCCATAACTATTCACCAATAGGTCATTCTCGGTCATCGTTGGTGCTACCAGCAAATTTGCCCGGCGAACGGTGAACGGATCCAATCCCAATTCTACGGCCATGGCGTCGATCAGGTTTTCGAAGGCAAAACGGGTTTTGACCGTGCCGTGGCCCCGAAAGGCTCCGCAGGGCGGGGTATTGGTTAGGACTCGATAGCCGCGGAAACGTGCTGAAGTAATATCATAGATGCCATAGATCATAGAGCCCGCATAAAGAATGGTTACGATGCCATAGCCACTGTAAGCACCACCCCGTTGCACGGCCTCGAAATCTACAGCTGTGATGGTGCCGTCTTTGTTCATACCCACTTTCATTTTGATTTGGGTCTCCGGCCGGCCGCGATGCGTGAGAAAGGTCTCTTCCCGGCTCAACACCACTTTCACCGTACTCTTGGCCTTGCGGGCTAAAAGGGCGGCAATCAGATCGCTTTGCAAGGTTTCCGTGCGAGCTCCAAAGCCGCCGCCGATATGCGGCTTGATCACGCGGATATGGGAATCAGAAATGCCCATAGTCCGTGCCAGCATCTTGTGTACGTAGTAGGGTACTTGGGTCGACGGCCGAATGGTCAGACGCTGGCGGTCGGCATCCCATTCAGCAAAGGCAGCGTGCGGCTCCATTTGCGCCTGGCAAACTTCGGCGCATTGAACTTCAATCTCGCGTACAAGGTCGGCTGCTGCCATGCCCTCATCAACTTCGCCTAGATCGAATTCCACCTCCCGTTCGATATTACCTGGCTTGTTGTCGTGCAGGAGAATTGCATCTTTGGAGCGCGCCTGAGCTGCAGTAAAATAGGCCGGTAGTTCCTCGTATGTGACCTCAATTAAATCTAAGGCCTTTTGCGCCGTCGCTACGTCAATAGCGGCCACTGCCGCTACCGGTTCGCCCTTGTAGCGGACACGACTACGCGCGAGGGCCCATTCATTCATGGCTATAGGCAAAACACCATAATTGTCGCTGCAGTCCGCCTCTGTCACTACGGCTAGAACCCCGGGCAGGGCTTCAGCCTTCGATATGTCCAAGGCGGTTATTTTGGCGTGGGCCAAGGGGCTGCGGAGAATGCGTCCGACCAGGGTTTCTGTCGTGTCGAAATCGGCGGCGAACATGGCCTTTCCGGTAGCCTTTTCGGGGCCATCCACCAGTGGCTGAGGAATGCCAATAGTTTGAACGATCTGCGGGTTGCCCATGTCGTTCATGATGCAATTTCCCCATTTCTAATTTCGGTCGCGGCGAACTGAACCGCCTCGATAATTTTTACATATCCCGTGCAGCGACAAATATTAGCTGCAAGAGCCTTACGGATTTCATCCTCTTCCGGGTCGGGTATGCGGCGCAACAAGCCTTCCGCAGCCATGATCATGCCTGGTGTGCAAAATCCGCATTGCGATCCGAGTTTTTCATTGAAGCCACGTTGTAACGCAGTCAGGCGACCGTCCCGAGATAGACCGTCCACGGTTTCGACTGACGCACCGTTGCAGGTGGCCGAAAGGGTCAGGCAAGCATGACGAGGTCGGCCATCTATCAAAACCGTACAGGCGCCACATTCGCCGCCATCGCAGCCAATTTTTGTGCCGGTCAAGCCGGCCTTTTCTCGAAGGTAATCGACTAGCAACATATTGTCGGGGACCACATCATCACGTTCCACGCCGTTGATGGTAAGCGAAAGTATTGTCTTCACGCTGCCCTCCAGTTTTGCAAACCTCGGGAATTTCTGATGCTTGGAATCCAGTATCAACAACACCTACGACAATTACTGCTCTATTTGGAAATCCAACCGTTGACAGTGCACCTGCTCCGACATCACGATAGAGTTTATCTTTAGCATTCGGCGGCAATTCCCCAATGATTTGATTTACACGATTTTGGTCATCTGGTATGCTGTATCCGCCTAATGTATCACCTAGGTCATCAATTTGGTCATTGATTTGTTGTGAAAGGTTATCACCACCTAGAGCATTTGTAACAAATGCCTTTGCAACTCTAGGTGCCGACGAATTTACTTCTTTGACAACAGTAGATATAGATAAAATATAGATAATCCCATCTTGTTCCCCACCATCTGAAACAACCTTATTCAATTGTCGTTCGA
>CAXGCE010000103.1:0-6737 GCA_964007795.1 uncultured Alphaproteobacteria bacterium
TTTTGTCAGCGTGGTAATCAATACCCTTTCATCGACTGCAACACGTAGAGTGATCTCAGAAAGCACGTCGTCTACCTGTGTTCCTGCAGGACGAACATTGATCTCTGGATCCACTAGACCAGTTGGCCTCACGACCTGTTCTACTATCTGGTCAGCGCGTTCTCCCTCGTATGGCCCTGGTGTAGCCGATACAAAAATTGTCTGTGGAGCAAGCCCTTCGTATTCATCAAACCGCAAAGGTCGATTATCTAATGCGGAGGGCAGACGGAATCCGTATTCCACAAGTGTTTTTTTGCGTGAACGGTCGCCTCGATACATGCCACCTAGTTGCGGTATGGTTGCATGACTCTCGTCGACAAAAAGTAGGGCATCCTTTGGGAGATAATCAAATAGGCAGGGTGGCGGTTCTCCCGGCTGCCGGCCAGATAAGTAACGGGAATAATTTTCGATGCCTGCGCAATAACCGATTTCTATGATCATTTCTACGTCCAGGCGGGTGCGCTGCTCCAGCCGTTGCGCTTCAACCAATTTATCCATATTACGAAGTTCGTCTAGCCGGATTTCGAGGTCCTTAAGAATACGATCAACGGCACTTAACAGAGTTTCTCTCGGGGTAACGTAATGAGTTTTGGGATAAATAGTTGCCCTAGGAGTGTACTGGGCTACTTCTCCGGTTAGTGGATCAAAAAAGCTAAGTTTTTCAATCTCGTCATCTAGGAGTTCCACGCGCAGCGCTTCTTTTTCTGAGTCAGCAGGAAAGATATCAATCACATCACCACGAACACGATAAGTACCCTGCCTCAAATCATAGTCATTTCGGGTGTATTGTATTTCTGCGAGACGCCTAAGAATTTGCCTTTGATCGATGGTTTCCCCCCGAACTAAGTGCAGAACCATCCCGAGATATGCCTCGGGGTCACCAAGACCGTATATGGCTGACACTGTAGCCACAATAATCGTGTCGTGACGCTCTAACAGTGCCTTCGTTGCTGAAAGCCGCATTTGCTCAATGTGTGAGTTAATGGAAGCATCTTTTTCGATAAAGGTATCGGTGGACGGTACATAGGCCTCTGGTTGGTAGTAGTCGTAATAGGAGACGAAATACTCAACAGCGTTGCCCGGAAAAAACTCTCGCATTTCCCCGTATAACTGCGCAGCTAGGGTTTTGTTATGTACTAGCACTAGAGTAGGCCTTTGTAATTTCTGAATGACGTTTGCCATCGTGTAGGTTTTTCCGGAGCCTGTGACACCTAGTAGGGTTTGATTGGCGAGGCCGTTCTGCAGGCCCTCAACGAGCGCACCAATGGCTTCCGGCTGGTCGCCAGCTGGCTCAAAATCTGCGGTGAGGTTAAATGGTTTGATTGCCATCTAAGAAGCGTTGATCATTGGAGCTTGTTCATTGTTAGCTTAAGATAACCAGTTAGTCATACTCAGGAAAGGTTTATTAACTTGTCTATAGTTTTATCTACTCGAGTTCAGCGTATACGTCCCTCACCTACAGTAACGATGACTGCACTAGCTGCGGAGCTGGTGCAGCAAGGAAAGGACGTTATTGGGCTGAGTGCCGGAGAGCCTGATTTTGAGACACCAAAGCATATTAGGGAAGCGGCTATTGATGCTATCAATTCGGGCGATACCAAATACACTGCTGTAGATGGCACGTTGGATCTTAAGGAGGCAGTCGTTAAAAAATTTCGTACAGAAAATGGGCTTAAATACCAGCTCGATCAAATATTGGTGTCTAGTGGTGCAAAGCAGGTTTGTTATAACGCCTGCCAGGCTCTTTTGGGGAAAGGGGATGAGGCTGTGATCCCAGCGCCGTATTGGGTCTCTTACCCGGATATGGTGTATTTGGCGGGCGGCATGCCGGTAATCGTCGACGTCACGGCAGACACCTCTTTCCGCATGAGAGCTGAGGATTTGGAGGCCGCCATCACGCCCAAGACCAAGTGGTTCATTTTCAACTCCCCATCCAACCCGTCCGGCGCCGCATACAGCCACGACGAATTAAAGGCCCTGACTGACGTCCTGCTACGCCACCCTCATGTGTGGGTTATGACGGACGATATGTATGAGCATCTGGTCTATGACGACTTTACCTTCACGACGCCGGCCCAGGTGGAACCGGCCCTTTATGACCGCACATTAACCGTTAACGGCGTTTCAAAGGCCTATTGCATGACCGGCTGGCGCATCGGCTATGCTGGCGGACCAGTGGAATTGATCAGGGCCATGTCTAAACTGCAATCCCAAAGCACCTCGAACCCGTCTTCCATCAGCCAGGCTGCGGCGGTGGAGGGTTTGAACGGACCTCAGGACTTTATCGCCGAACACAATGATGTCTTTAAGGCACGACGTGACCTAGTTGTCAGCATGCTGAACCAGGCCAGCGGCATAGAATGCTTGACGCCTGACGGGGCCTTCTACGTTTATCCATCGATCTCTGGTTGCATCGACAAGACAACGCCTGACGGCAAGAAGATCGAGACTGACCTAGACTTCTCAACTGCCCTTTTGGAAGCCGAGGGTATTGCTGTGGTACATGGTGCCGCATTCGGTCTATCGCCCCATTTCCGGATTTCCTACGCCACCTCCACCGAGGCTTTGGAGGATGCCTGTCAACGCATTCAGCGCTTCTGCGCCTCGCTGAAATAGACTCGAGTTAAAAGTGACATGAAAATCGCGGTGATGGGATCCGGCGGAATTGGCGGTTATTACGGCGGCCGATTGGCCGATGCTGGCGCAGACGTTTCGTTCATTGCTAGAGGCACCCATTTGGCGGCAATGCGTGAAAACGGCCTGAAGGTCATCTCACCCTTGGGCGATTTTCACCTACCGCACGTCACGGCGACGGATGATCCGGCTACTATTGGAACAGTCGATATTGTGATGTTCTGCGTTAAACTTTATGACGTTGAGGAAACCTGCGAATTGATCAAACCGCTGATCGGACAGGATACAGCAGTGATCTCGTTCTTGAACGGCATTGACTCGGAAGACCGCATGCGGGTGATCTTGGGTGATCGTGCCGTGGTTGGTGGCACGGCCCAAATACCATCCAATATCGCAGAACCCGGGGTGATCGAGCATAAAGCCTCGTTGGCTGCGCTAGAATTTGGCGAACTAGATGGCCGTGATAGCAAACGATTGCAGGATTTCTACAAGGTCTGCACGGATGCGGGCATTCAGACATTTCTTGTCGAGAATATCGAAACCCATATCTGGTTGAAATTCGCCATCCTTGTTCCGTTTGCAACCGCCTGCTGCCTGACACGCCTGCCGGGCAAGATCCTGATTGAAGAGCCTGTGGTTCAAGAAATCGCCGTGGGGGCAATGAAGGAAGTCATCGCCCTGGCCCAAGCCAAGGGCGTACAATTACCCCCAGACGCGTTGGAAAGCCGCATGGCATTATTGGGCAATTTTTCCAATGCCATGCCGTCCATGTTGGTCGATTTACTGGCCGGAAAACGCATCGAATTGGAGGGTTTGCAGGGCGCTGTCGTACGTTTGGCCAAGGAACTGGGAGTGCAGGTGCCAGTCCACCAAGTGGCTTATGCGGCCCTTAAACCCTATGTGAACGGTCCACCTGAACCATAAAAGGCCCATCTGGACCAAATTTGTTGCGAATCCACTTGCGCATGGCCCCTACCCGTTGATTAAATTAAATTCTGGTAAATCCAAACACCGCCGGCAAAGAGCGCCACTGCCAGACAATAAGATTGGACGCATGTAAACAGGGATACATCATGACCAACAGCATACCTACCGGACCCCGCAACATTGCAATCGTCGGCCCATATCTGTCCGGCAAGACCACGTTGCTCGAGGGTCTTTTACATGCCTGCGGAGCGACTAACCGAAAAGGGTCGGTCACCGAAGGCACTACGGTTGGCGATAGCGCAGCCGAGGCCCGCGCCCGAAATATGAGCACGGAGTTAAACGTCGGTTCGGCTACCTTCATGGATAGCGAATTCACCTTTCTTGACTGCCCCGGTTCGGTGGAATTACTGCAGGAAAGCTTGTTCGTACTACCCGGTGTGGACGCAGCCGTCGTGGTGTGTGAACCGGACGCCGACAAGGCGCAGGCCTTAGCACCGCTTCTGCACAGTTTGGAAGAATCCGGCGTGCCGCACATGCTGTTTGTCAACAAGATCGACAAGGCAACTATCACTGTTCAGGCCTTGCTGGACGCCTTACAGCCCATTTCTTCAAAACCTTTGGTTCTGCGTCATATTCCAGTACAGGATGGGGAAATGATCAGCGGCTATGTCGATCTTGCCTCGGAACGCGCGTATCACTACAAACCTGGCGAAGTATCTGAAGTCATTAACCTGCCAGAATCCGAGGAAGATGCCTTTGGTGACGCGCGTTACAGCATGCTGGAAGCTTTGGCGGATTTCGATGATGACCTGATGGAAAAGGTCCTGGAGGACATCACACCGGAAAAGGAAGAACTTTACGCCAACCTGACCAAGGATTTTCAAGACGCCAACATTATCCCCGTTCTTCTGGGCGCGGCGGAACAGGGCGGCGGCATCTTCCGTTTGCTGAAGGCGCTGCGCCACGAAGTACCTGCAGCCAACGTGGCTGCTACCCGGGCGGGCGCCAATGATTTGTCTGGCAACGTAGCTCAGGTGCTTAAAACCTATCACACGCAGCACGGCGGCAAGGTTTCCATCGCGCGAGTGTGGTGCGGTGAGATCAAGGAGGGAATGACGCTAAACGGACAGCGCGTCTCTAGCTTGTTCCGCATGATGGGACATGATCAACAGAAGATCCCAAATGCCGCCGCTGGCGAGGTGGTGGGGCTGGGCCGCATGGAAGAGGCAATCACAGGTGAAACATTATCGGACACCGGCTCGAATTCCCTGGGCACGCCGGACATTCTCCCTCCCGTCTATTCCCTGGCAATCGCCGCCTCTAAACGGGACGATGAAGTGAAACTATCCGCCGCCTTGGCCAAGGTGCGGGTCGAAGATCCGTCAATCACCGTGGGGCATGATGAAGATACCCATGAGCTGGTAATGCGGGGGCAAGGTGATATTCATCTGAAGATCACCATGGATCGTTTGTTGAGTAAATACGGTCTGGAGGTCAAATCTGAGCGCCCCAAGGTGCCCTATATGGAGGCGATCAGGAAAAGCATCGAGCAACACGGCCGACACAAAAAGCAATCAGGTGGTCACGGCCAATTTGGTGATGTGCATCTGGCTATCAAGCCGTTGCCGCGCGGTTCGGGTTTCGAATTCGTGGATAAAATTGTTGGAGGGGCTATTCCTCGTCAGTACATTCCTGCAGTAGAATCCGGTGTGAAAGAGTATTTGGACAAGGGCCCGCTTGGTTTTCCAGTAGTCGATATTTCAGTTACGGCGTTCGACGGGCAGTATCACGCAGTAGACTCGTCGGAACTTGCCTTCAAGATGGCAGCGCGTACGGCCATGAACGAGGGTATGAAACAGTGTAATCCCGTACTGCTGGAACCTATTCTAGAAGTGGCAATTGCGGCGCCGTCGGAACATACGCCTAAAATCAACGCTATCGTTTCAGGTCGTCGAGGACAGATACTAGGCTTTGACACCCGCGTAGGTTGGAGCGCCTGGGACGTGGTCTCAGCACATATGCCGCAATCGGAGCTACATGACCTGATCATCGAATTGCGGTCAGCAACCCAAGGTACGGGTAGCTATACCGCGACTTTCGACAGATTGCAGGAGTTGACGGGACGCCTAGCGGATGATGTGGTCGCAGCCAATAACGAGGAACAAGCGGCCTGAGCGACTAATTTAGGGGATCACCAATGGAACCATCAGCGGTAACCGCAGCGGCCAAACTGCTGGCGCAGGCGCGGCGTGACAAGACCACTATCGAAGGTTTGCCAGATCATTTGAAGCCCCAAAATTTGGTTGATGCCTATAAAATCCAGAATGCCTTGATCCCTCTAATTGAAGAGTTGTCGAACGGCAAGGCCGCCGGTTACAAGGCCGGTGCCACGACGGAGGCGGCGCAGCAGAATTTTGGTTTAGACACACCCTTCCGGGGGATCTTGGTATCCTCTTATATGTTGGAAGACGGGGCCACCATCGCGGCGGCGGATTGCAAATTTCGTTTACTGGAAGCTGAATTCGCCTTTTACCTTGCGGAGGACTTGCCCGCAGCCGCGGCCCCGTATGATCCTGGTGGCATTCAGACCGCGGTCGGCGGCGTGATGACCTCAATTGAGGTGGTTGATTTGCGTTATGACGCAGGCATGGGGGCGGGCGGCCTGCAAATTATCGCTGACAATTCTGCGGCAGGTTACTGGATCAAGGGAACTGATATCGCCGACGTAGACGCCGTTAATTTTGAGGATTGGCCAGTGACATTGCACATTAATGGTGCACTAGCGGCGGAAGGAAACGCCTCGAACGTTTTGGGAAATCCCTTTAATTCCCTGACCTGGCTAGCCAATGCCCTATGCCAGCAAGGGGGTGGCTTGAAGGCGGGCGACATCGTCACTGCAGGGTCCTGCATCGCGCCGACCCCGGCACCGCAGGGCGAGGTAAAGGCTGTAGCGGATTTCGGCAGCTTGGGAAAAGTCACTGTCAACTTTGGTTCGTAATCCTATGGTTTCGACGCGACATGAGCAGGCGGCTGGATGCTTGATGGAAGCGCGGCGAACCGGGTGCTCGCTTCCATACTTGCCGGAAAATTGCCGCCCAGACGAGGAAAACGATGCCTATTTAGTGCAAGACCAATTC
>CAXGCE010000104.1:0-6683 GCA_964007795.1 uncultured Alphaproteobacteria bacterium
TCCAGTTAGGCCGCACATTTACGTGATCGCCTCAAGGCCGATGACAGAAAAATCGGTAGCCGGATAGTGCCGGGCCAAGCGATCGATGCGAGCCCTTTGTTCGTCGTCAAGCTCGCGATCACCGCGGCCTTGGATGCCTTGGTTGAAACGGCTACCGCTCCCCCTTGCGCCGGCTAGGGCTTGCTCGATCGCCGATATGGCAGCGCCCAATCCATAGAAGTTCAGGATGTCGTTTACCGCAGTAACGCCGTCTTTAATCAAATCCTCATAACTCAACCACAGGCAGTCCCGTCCGGCATGTGACCAATCTGCCGTAAACCGGATATACCACGGCACTGCCAGGTCAATAACCAAGTCAAGGCGTGCGTCTCGTGTCCGTTCCATGAAATCGCCAGGCACATTAATTAGAGGCGTATGGGCAGATTCAGTTTCCAGATGATCGGTCAGGCTGACCACCGCGTCATGAATATTCCGTGTCAAGATCACAGGCCGGATGGAGAATTGAGCCATGAGATCCAGATTCGGCCCGCTGGGTCGCGTATGTTGATGGCTGATGGTGTTCATAGACCAGGCGTCGATTAGATTAGGCAGATAAAGGTCTTGTTCGTTGAGCTGGTGATATCCAAGGAAAAAACTCTGATATCCCGTGATCGCAGCCAAGGCCTTGACTAGATAGGTAGATCCAGATTTTGGCAGCGCGGAAATGAAGATGGTCTTACCTTGCCGGCCAAATAATTTTTTCAGCCGAAAATTTAGCCGGAGCCCACGCCGCGACGTAGTTTTCAAACCACGCTGCAGTCGTTGTCCAGGCGTCCGGCTCATGCCGCCAGACCAAAACACTTATGGGCTAGTGTCGTGACCCGAATAGTGGAGAAACGGCCAGACGCCGCGCCTAGTTTTGCTAGTTCTCGCCGAATTTCATCTACACCCAGTCCTGGGAATTTTTGCCTGCCATATGCCGCCGCGTCTGGCCGCCAAACCTTTCTGACAATATCCCTGGCTGGCACCTTGACATGCCCGGAAAGCCGACCCAGCCATTGGCTCGGGCCGGTTGGTTGCGGCATATCTAGGTCTATTTGGTCGACGGCATCCAACACCCGTTCCGTGGCGAGCGGGCCCACGGTAGCAGCATAATATTCGATCGCGGCGTCCCGGCCTGTCAGGCCCCCATCTACGGTTTGACCAGCCAAAGCGTCATCGACCACCTTTACAAGGTTTTCAATTGTTTCAACGCGCCGGCTGACGATGTTGGGCAGGTAGGAATCGTAGATATCCGATTTGACAGGCTGATAGGCAATTGCTGTTCTGTCCAGAAAATAGGATTCCAAACCGGTCGTGCAAGAATTATGGATCAAAACCTTGGCGGCTTGTAGCCACGGCACTACGTTACCTTCGAATATCACACTGACATTATCCAGATCTTCGCATTCCCTGGCCCAGCGTTGATGATTTTCAGACGGGTGCGGACGCAAAATGATCTGGCGGTCAGGGAAGGCAGAGGAGAGCTGCGCCAACATGGCAACGAACGCGTGATACATCTCGCCCAAGAAATCGCGCCAAGCCAGCAGATAGGCTTCCTGTTCTTTGTTTTCTACAGTTCCTCGTTGGCGTTGGAATTTCAGCAGACTGTCTTCGCCATAGAAATGGTTATAACGGGCGAAATTTGTATTGATTAGAATAAAGTCACCAAATTGCTTGCGTAGGCCTTGGGTTTCCATCGTAAATAATCCCCGAAAGCCAGGACGCAGCAGATCAAAGCGAGGGTTGCCCGTTGGCGATAGTTTTTGCTCCATACCTGTTGCTAAGCCACCGATATCCTGTCGCTGGACATCGCCCCAACAAAAAAACGTTTCAACCTGAGCCAACGAATCCAAGTTGATCCGCTGTTCTAAATAAGCCCTGCGGTCCCGGTAGACCAGGCCCTCCTCGCACCAGGCGGCAACCTTGTTGCCTCTTTGCCGCAGGCGCTGGAAGTGCTCCGTCTTACTGGAGGCAATAGATTTGTCGATGTACAGCCCACGGGGCAGATGATCGATTTGCCGCACCATGGCGTTCTGCTCACCCAGCACCACCCGGTAACCGCGCTCCACAGCAATGGCGGCTACCAACAACTTAGCATGAAATTCCCGCACCTTGGTTTCCACGGGCAACAGTAACCATGTGGCTTGGTTCGCCATGATATCATTTATTGTCCCGTGAACTATCAATCTCCGCCAAAACCGCCGCGCGCACTCGCTCGGCTGCCTTGCCGTCCGGATTGCCTGTCCATTTTTCCAACAGCACCATGGTAGATGGTGGCAGCTCTGGTCCCAAATTAGGCTGATCCAGACTTGCAATCATCTTAGCCGTCAAGTCTTGACCTGATGCGGCGTAGCTAACGGCATCCTCATAATCAACGATGAAAGGCGCGCATGCGTGTTCCAACGCCTCGGCGAAATGAGGCACAATAATATGTTTACCGGCGGTAATGGCTTCAAACAAGCCCGTGGTGTTGAAACCACTGACTGAATGTGCTGAGACCATCAACTTAAAAGGGTCGCCTTTACTAACCAGTTTCAGATTCTTCGGCCAACGTTTCGTTGGGCCTAGTAATTCTAATACCGGTTCGTAGTCACGGGGCCGCGGTTTTGTCTTGATCACTACGTCAATATCTGGTCTTTCCTGGGCCAGTCGATAGATCGCCCAGTGACTATCCCGGAACAATGTTTCCCAAGACAATTGCCCTACTTCATTTTCCATGGGTTCTGCGAGGTTGACAAAGCCTGATCGGCTTTTTCGCCGGATCTGCGGCAAGCCTGTCTTTTGGGTGAAAGAATAGAACAGTACATTATTCTGGCCACCATCGTTGACAGCGATGGTCTTCTGTTGAGTTGCCGCGCACCTACGCCAGGCGTGCACCCGGTCCAGACGCGGCATGCCACAGACCGTCACCCGGTCGGGGGCGACAATCTCGGCGTTGGTTTGCACCATCCGCTCGATTTCGTTGTAAACTAGGATGCGCCGACCTGTGAAAGGGCCGCGCCGGTTTCTATAAAGATCGGCGAAAAAATCCATACGACCCGGACTTTTCAGGTTCTCCTTATGAAGCGCAAGGAATGGTACGCCCAACCTCTCCATGGCACCGGCGAGTTCCCGTTCGGCATAATATCCGAAATTGGCCGATACAACCGCATTTATGGGCATCAGCCAAGTCAGCAATGGCCACATCTTGGTCAAAAATTCACAATAGTCCCTTTTTGCTTGAATAGTCTTGGGGTCGTCACTGACGTAAAAATTATCGTCCAGCTCCGGTGGCAAGAATGCCGCGGCGATCGATTTTACCAACACCCGATTGGCTACATGCACCCGCACATCCGGCGACGCGCCCAATGAGGCAAGCACATCTTCATAGAATGTGTCCTTGTCGATCATCAGCACGTGATAACGTTTACTGCCACCCTGGTCGTGAGGACCAGGCATGCGCCGGGTCAGAATGCGGAACAGCACAGCTACCAGCACGTGTTGGCGATAGCCAGCTAACAAGCGCAGCAATCGTTCCGCTGCGCTTCTGGCAATGACATGGACAAGAAACTTCTTCATGTCGTATCTGTGTAGAGTCGTCGGCAGCTGCCGTCGCGTTGACCATCGTTGCGTATTGCCGTAATCGTCCAGCAATTCGAACCAAACCGACGAAAATTAGAATGAGATATTTGCCTCGCAAGTTGAGACTTTCGCTGAAACCGTCGAAGCAACTTCTGTGGCTGTGGCTGTGGCGGGAAATGCGAATCAGCAGGGGCAAGGCGTTGGGAATAGATGCGGGCTGCGGCCTGATGCAAAACCGCATGTTTTTCGAAACAGAAGAATATTTGGGCATTGATGTTGACGCGGAAAGGTTGGCCTATAATGAAAAATGTTTTCCTGGCGTACGCATGGTTTGCGCCGAGATCGAGAAGGCCAGTAATTACCTTGGCGATCTGAGAGGCGATGTGGTGCTGTGCGTCCAGGTGATGCACAATCGGCATTTCGCCACCGATCGTACAGTGCCTACCATCGCAGCCATGTGCACGATGCTGCGACCCGGTGGCACGCTGATTTTCAACCTTGGGAAACGTAACATGCCGTTTGAAGCGGCGGCGGACGCGCTGCTGGCGAAAAATTTCGCGAGCGTTAAAAAACGCCCCTACGGTGCTTTCTCCGCCAACCAAACCTATCTTTCGCCTATTTTGGCGGTATTGATGTATCTGCTGCCGCCCATGCGTCTGCTTGGCGGCGCGCGCAAGGTATTTTATGTCTGTCATGGCGCCAGGTAATGGCACCGGCAGCCTATCCCTCATCCACTTCCGCCATTTTAATTTTCTGCACCTGTGCGCCGATGCGATAGATCGCGTCCGCATGGTCAATAGTCGACAACTGATGGGCAATTATGATGACCGTGGCCTCGCCTTCCAAGGCCTTCATGCTATCCCTCACCAGCCGTTCGGATTCTTGATCCAAAGCTGACGTTGGTTCATCAAAAATATACAGATCCGGTTTGCGCACAATGACTCTGGCCAGGGCTAGGCGCTGGCGTTGCCCGACCGAAAGGGTATTTCCACGGTCGCCAACTGGGGTGTCATACTGTTTTGGTAAATCTGCTATGAAATCATGGGCATGGGCTTTTTGTGCCGCAGCAATACAGTCTTCGCTAGTAGCCTCGGGCCAACCCATTCGGATGTTTTCCAACACGGTGGCATCAAAGATCTCCGGTTCCTGTGTCAGATACCCGATGTGCTGACGCAGGGATTCCACACTGTAATCTGACAGATTTTGCCCATTACTTGTGACATGACCGCGTTGTGGTCGGCGGAAACCAGTTAAAATATCCACCAAAGTAGACTTTCCGGCACCAGATGGGCCGATTAGCGCCGTGGTACTGCCCTTGGATATAGTCAAGTGCAGACCACTAAAGACCTGTCGACCATCACCGTAGGAAAATGCCACGTCGTCAAAAATTATATCGGATTCCAGACCTTTGAACTTCAGGCCGGTTTCGATATTTTCGCGGTTAGGCGCACCCATCAAAAGTTCATAGATCATATGCAGAGATGGCAGAGCCGAGCCGATTATCATGCGCCGCGAAGTCAGGTAGGTAACATTTGATATCAACCGCTGCGCGATCAGGATAAAGAAGCCTAATAGTACGGCAACACTCTGCACATCCTGTTGGGCCACCTTCTGCACCCAGAATAAGGCACCAGCCAGCAGGACGATTACCGATAGTTCCGTCATCTGCTTTGGTATCTCACTGACGGCCCGGAATATAGCCGCAGCATTAGCAAAACGGCGCAAGTAATCATGGAAGATCTCGTGCCGTTGTCCGTAAAGGCCAAACAGTTTGATCTGACGTACATTGTGAAGAGATTCAGTTGCCATGACGCTGATTTGCCGGGATAGGCGCTTGCGTATTTTGCCAAAGCGTAAGGAATATCCAATTAGACCTTTGCGAATCAGGGTAAGGACAATTCCGGTAACGGCGCCGACAATTATAGTGGCCTGCCAGTTGACAGCCAAAAGGACACCGAACAGCATAACCGACAAGATCAGTTTGTTTGCGAACTCCACGATATTGGTCATCACTTTGGCGCCGATCTGAGTTTCGTGCACCACATTCTGGATCAACTCCCCTTGGGGCCGGTCATCCAGATAAGCCTGGTCGGCATGCAAGTAGTGACGCAGCAATTGGCCGGCCCAATCCTGTCGCAGCCGATAGGCGAACAAGGCGCTCAACGCCCGGTTCAATACTAATAATGCGCCCTTGATGGTGAAGGCAATGGCGAATAGCACCAACAGCCCTTCAATCCGACTGCCGTCCGGTAATAAATTTAATAGGCCAGTGAGCGTCATCATGAATTGACCTTGATTCGCCTGTTCTAAGCCCATGAGGTTATTCAAAAGAGGCAGAACTAGTGATAGTCCAAAGCTCTCTGCCAGAGCGCCGGCGAAAAGGGCTAGTAACAGGACCCCTGCAAACCGTTCCCGCCCGGCGATCAAGCGGAACAGTTTAGAAAATTTGTTGATAGCTGGTTGGGCCGTAGTTTTCATGTGGTTAACGTCGGGTTGTTTCGCCAGTGGTGTCGTGAGCGGTGGCTAATTCGGCAGCACGCCGCTTAACGGCATCGCTGGGGGCGTACAAAAGCTCCGTCAACATACGGTCAACATATCTTAATGGCGTGCCCCTGACGGTTTTCCGCCAACCGTGACCCAGACGCCTATCTCGCCCCTTGTTGGTCTTGGTTTTGGGCGCGGCGGCCCCCACCTTTCGCCGAGCGACCAAAGTCAGGTACCGGGGAATCATCGCCGAACTAGGCCGACCGGAGGCACGCAAAAAAAGGATTTCATAGCCGTGACCGCCATACAGTTGCTGTAATGAGGTGCGCGAGAAGCAATATGGATGATAGATGTGGGTAGAATTCTGAACCGTAGAATTTGGCGTCTCCATCAACACCACGCCGTTTGGCGCTAACCATCGGTCGATCGCCGCGAAGACAAGATCCAGATCAACAACGTTTTCCATGACATGGGAAAACAGGATTAGGTCAATCTGGTCACCTGGTCCGGGAGCCGTTTCGTTCAACTGTTCAATGGTCGACGCAATTACCTGAACGCCACCTAGGGTATTGGCGAATCGCGCCGCTAATTCTGAGGGCTCTACACCAAATGCGTGG